>CAYWNX010000070.1:1805-9967 GCA_964459735.1 uncultured Dechloromonas sp.
GCAGCACGTACTCGCCGCAATCGACCGACGAATACACGAACAGGACCCCGCCGCACTCCCGCATCCTGCACGGATCGCCCGACTTGGCCATGCCTGTCCCCGCTCCGGCCGCGTTTCCCTAACTCCCTGCCGGCTATCGACTACCGAGCATGGTCCCATAAATCTACCTATCTAGGTAGGCGAATCAGGCCACCCGCCGGCTAGGGTGACGCACGCGAGGCCGGAGCGGAGAAGAGGCACGCCGGGGGGACACGTCCGCCTGGCCTTCTCGCTTCCGCCGGAACGATTTTGCAGACCTGACGTCCGTTCCACCTCTAGCGGAGGCATCACGACGATGACTGCCCACTCCGATTCGGCCGCGCTGCGCGCCCGTGCCGAGCAAATCTGTGCAGCCGCCGACACCGCGGGTGTCGGCCTGGCGGCAATCGCCTGGCTCACGCGGCACGCCAAAGACGTGCCGGCCATCATGGCCGCCTATCAGGCCGTGGTCAGTGCGCCGATCGGCGCCAAATGGGAAGCCTTCAAGGCGCTGGGGGACATCGTCGTCCCGATCCTGCGCGATTATCCCGGCTTCCCCAGTGAGGCCGGCGGCGACGGGGACCCGGTGATCGGGCCGCTGTCGGTGTCCGACTGCCACGACCAGCTCACGGCGATCGGCGACGGCAAGATCCTCGAGTACATCCTGGCCCTCGTCTCGAACCCGGCGTTCCTGCAGCTGGTGCAGCTGCTGATCAGCCTGGTCGCGGGCCAGTAGTCGATGCAGGCAGGCCGATTGGCCTCGCCGCTAAACGTCTAACGGCAGCGCCGCAGGCGCGACCCGGGAGCGATGATGCGTTTTCCACCGCCACCGATGGCGCGCCAATTGGGCCGGCTCCCCGCGCGTCACGATCCGCGCACGCTGCGGCTGGCCCGCTACCTGTTGCCATCGCAACTGCCGCCGCTGCCGAAGTACGTGCATTACGACGCGCGCTTCAAGGGTCCGTGGGGCATGATGCTCAACGATCGCATCGGCGATTGCACCTGCGCCTCGGTGGGGCATGCGATCCAGACCTGGTCGCTGCAGACCATTCCCGACAGCGCGGTGCTGACCGCCTACACGGCCGTCAGCGGTTACGATCCGCGCACCGGCGCCAACGACAACGGCGCCGTCGAGCTCGACGTGTTGACCTATTGGCGCAACACGGGCGTCGGCGGCCATCGCATCGGCGCCTTCGCCGCCGCGCAGCCGACCGACAAGCGCGAGATCGCCGAGACCATCTATTTATTCGGCGGCTGCTACATCGGCCTCGATATGCCGCTGGCCTGGCAGACCGCCAAGGTGTGGGACGGGCCGCCACACTCGCGCTTCAATTTCGGCCACCCGCACTGGCAGCCGGGCAGTTGGGGCGGCCATGCCGTGTATTGCGTCGGCTACGACGCGCAGTACGTGTACGCCGTTACCTGGGGCGCCATTCAAAAGATCACCTGGGCCGGCATGGCCAGCTTCTGCGAGGAAGCGTACGCCGTGTTGTCGCCCGACTGGGTCGATCCGGCCAAGCCGGCGCCGAACGGATTCGACCAGGCCGCGCTGGTCGCGGACCTGCACATCATCGCGCAGTAGTTCACTACGTTTAGCGGCCGGCCCGCAGGGCCGCCCGTTGCAGGAGCAAATCATGAGCTGGAGTTTTTCGGCGGTCGGCAAACCGGGCGCCATTTGCGACGCGCTCGATCGCGAGAGTAGCCGCCTCAGCGGCGACAGCAAAACGGAGTTCGACGCCGCGCGCCCCGCGCTGCAGACGCTGGTGGCCGCGAACAACATGCGCCGCTCGTTGTGTCTCAAGGCGCACGGCCACGGCGCGCCCGGCCAGTCATGCGCCACGTGCAACGTAACGCTCGAATCGGCTCCCGACGTGGTGATCTAAGCCGGCAGCCTGCAAGGCGTAGCCGACAGCACGTTTTCACCGCGCTGGGAACAGCAAAATGATCACCGATCGTCACAACCAGCCGCTCGACGTCGGAGACGTGGTGAGCGTGCGCGCCACGATCGAGGACATCGCGGCCGGCCGCGACGACGGCCTGATCTACGAGCTGCTGACGGTCGACGAGGCCTGCCCAGGTGGGCGGCGGACCAGTTTCCGCGCCTCGCATTGGCAAACCGAAAAAGTCGACTCGGCGGTAATGGCCGGTCTGATGCAGATGGCTCGGCCGGCGTTTTTACTCACCGGCCGCAGCCCCGCCTGGCGCGGCATGCGCGACCGGCACCTGGTGCAGCATCCCAGCTGCGCCGCCCGCGGCGGCCGGGTGGCTCTGGAGGTGCATCACAAGCTGCCGGTGCACTTGTACCCGGAAATGGAATTGACCGAGTGCAACCTGGTGACGCTGTGCATGGCGCCGGGTCACTGGTGCCATTTTGCCGTGGGGCACGCCTTCGATTGGAAAGCCTTCAACAGCCACGTGGCGGAAGACGCCGCGCGGCTGCTCGAGCGCGTGCAGAGCAGGAGCTACGAGTGAAGCGCTTCTGGCTGCATAGCGGGCTGATCGCGATCGGCCTGGTGGCGTTGGTGCTGGACATCTATGTGCGCGTGGTCGAAGCGCGGTTTTTGTCGGAGTTGGCCGACGAACTGCTGAAGAGCTGGAAATAACGCGAGGTATGGAATGCTGGTACTGAGCAGGAAGCCAGGGGAATCGATCGTGATCGGCGACGTGGTCGTCGTCACGGTGGTCGAAACGCGGGGCGGCAACGTGCGCCTGGGCATTGCAGCGCCGAAAGAAATTCCGGTGCATCGGCAGGAGATTCACCAGCGGATCCAGCACGAGGCGCTGGCCATCGCCGCCGCGCACGGCGAACCGGTCGCCGAGCCGGCGCCGCCGGCCGCTGCGCAGCAGCCGGCCGCCAGCGCATTGTCACGACCAGGGGAAGAGCAAGCAGGTGCAGGGAGCGCCGCCGAGGGAGACGGCGACCCATGCGCATGATGTTGTGCTGTTCGCTGCTAGCTTCGACGCTGGTCGTGGCGGCCGCTTCACCCGCCGAGCTGGCCCGCGCCGCCGCGGCCGACCTGGCCACGCGCCCGCCGCACGAGCAAGCCACCACGCGCTATCTGAGCTATGCCGACAAGGAGCAGGCGATCGCCTGCTCGTACCTGCTCAACGCCGTGTCGCGCTCGCGGGTGGTGATTCGCCCGCAGCACCTGCCCGGCAAGCTGCTGCGGATCAACCTGCTGGACCTGGCCAACCCGCGCGACCCGCAGTCGATCGAGCAGCTGGTGGCGGCCTGGGAAAAGCTCGTCGAGCTCGATCCGTATTTCCACCTGCGGACGCAGGTGGCCATAACAGGCAGCTCCACGGGCAAGCCGTTAAACGGCAGCGCCGCCGGCGCGCCGGTGTCGGCCGATGCCGAGATCAAAACCGTCACGGTCGATGGCGGCTGGATCCCGGCCGACGTGGCTGCGGCGCTGCGCACCACGGCCAAGACCGGCGGCGCGATTTTGCGGGCCGATTACTTTGTCGGCCGCGTGGGCCAGGCGGCCGATTACTACCGCTTCGCCGGCGTGCCCGAGAAAGAAGAGCAGCTGCTGCGGCTGCTGGGGGTCGATCGCAAAGTGATCGCCGACCTGGCCGCCGACACCGCCGCCAACCTCTTCATATCCGCAGTGACCCATAAACCCCGCCGAATAAAGCATCTGCCGGGGCCGCTCGGCGCGGTATGGTTCACCCTCGACGTCGAGCGCGTGACTCCCGAGCGCGATCCGCTGCGCAATCCGATCAACTTTGACGACGGTGTGCACGGCAAGCAGCAGTTCGTCTACGACGCCAGCGAGTGGTTCGCGCAGAAGGCGAACAAGTTCTGGCTCGTGGCCGTGTTCAATTCCGCCGGCGAGCGACAAGACACGGTGGCCGACCGAATCGCCAAGGACACCGAGGGGCTCGACGGCATCGTGCAGCCGATCGTCGGCTGCATCCGCTGCCACGAGCTGCGGGGCGGGCAGGGGGGCCTGCAGCCGTTTACCGATGACCAGGCGCCGCTGCTCGGTGGTGAAAAAGGGACGGCCAGCAGCTTTCGGCCCGACGTCGCGCAGCGGCTGGGGGAGATCTACGATCCGGCGCGGCTGGCGCTGGAAATGCCGCGCGATCGCGAGGACTACGAGGCGGCGGTGAAGCGGGCGACGGGGCAGACCGCCCGCGACGCCGCGGCCAGTTTGTCGGCCACGTTCAAGCGGTTCATCGAGCATCCGGTGACGCGCGAAGACGCGGCAGCCGAGCTGGGTCTGCCGGACGGCGCGGCGTTTGATCGGCTCACCGCCCAGTCGCACGATCCGGCCGCGCTGAAACTGCGCGCCGGGGAAGAGATCACGCGCGGCACGTTCGAAGCAAGTTTCGCCGAGTTGGCCGTGGCGGCGGCAGGGGCCGCCGGGCAGGAGCAGTAGAGCGTTGAGCGGCGCGCCCGCGGGGCCGCCCTGGATCAAAGCGAATGGGGGCAGATATGCGAGGGGCAGTACTCGCGCTCGTCGTGAGCGCAGGGGTGTTGGTGTTGTCGCTGGCCGGCCAGGCCGGCGCCGGCGGCCGGCTGGTGCGTTCGTCGTGCGGGGTGCGTCACTGCGCCACGACGAGCGTGGCGTTTGTGAATCATGCGAACCTGATTGCGGTGCCGATCGCGGTGCCGGTGGGCATGCCCAGTTACGTGCAATACCAGGCGCCGGCGGCGAGTTATGGCACCGCGGCGGCCGTGGGTTACGGCGCACCGGCGGCCGGGGCTGCTGCGCCGGCGGCGTGCGCGCAGCAACAGCCAGCAGAAGAAGCGCTGGGCGACACGGTGGATTTCGTCGCCCAAGCGTGCGTGCGTTGTCACGGACCGGTGAAGCCGAAGGGGGGCCTCGATCTCACGAAGCCGGTCGACGAGCGCGGCCGGCTGGAAATGTTGCGCCGCTTGTTCGCCCGTGACCCGGCGCAGCGCATGCCGCCTGGTCGCCAGCTGGCGCCCGCGGAGCTGGCCGGCATCGTCGAGCAGATCACGGCCGAGGCGGAAGCGCCTACGCCCAACCCAGCGCCGGAAGACGCGGCGACTCCGCGGCGCTAAGTGAACGAACCGTTTAGCGGCCGGCCCGCAGGGCCGCCCGATTGCAGGAGCGACCGATGGCCACGCGACAGAAACGACAACGAGCACTGCGACGCCGCTATGCCGCGGCCGTGACGGCGGCCTACCGCTGCGGCCTGGAATTGGAGCTGCGCAACCGCACGCTGGCCAACCGGCGAGCGCGGATTGGATTCGCGCGCGAGGTGCTCGCGCGACTGGGCGTGCAGCTGGAAACGGTCGCCACGCAGCCAAATCAACAGCTGGCGATCCTGCCGGCGCCGAACTGACACACCAGCGGGGCACGGAGACGCGGAGACGACTACGAGCGATTTTCGCACCAGGCTCCGTGTCCCGTGGTGCTTTGAAGAACCTGTTACACGGCCGGCCCGCCGGGCCGCCTGAATCATGACCATTTTATGAGGAGACTACCCATGAGAACCATCATTGTGCTGAGCGCGGCGTTGTTGATGTGCGTGGCGGCGGCAAAGGCTTGCCCGCCGGCGGCCCTGTTTGCCACGCCGCACGTGGTGGCAGCGGGCCTCCCGGTTGGCGTCAGCCCGGTCACGTTCGGTGCGCCGGTCGTCGGCGCGCCGCTGCTGTACGGCGCCGTGGGCGCGCCGTTGTACGTCGGCAACCCGCTGGGCACCGCACTGGTCGCGCAGCAGCAGCAGCAGCACCTGGCAGCCGTGGGGCTCGGCCAGCAATACGCCGCCAGCGCGGCCACCACGATCACGCGCACCCGCCAGGGTTCCACGCTGGGGCAGCGGCTGCGGAGCGCGTTTGCGCCGCGGCGGGGCGCAGCGGTCAGCAAGACCACCACGACCACCACCGTGCGGCAGCGCGGCGCCCTGAGCGGCTATTGATTTCCCGGGAAATACCGGGCGCGGCCTGGCCGGCTTGAGGCACGGAGACGTTGATGACCACGACTGGCAAACCACCGAGCAAGGCCGCCGCGCTGCGCGCGGCGCTGGCCTGGCTGGCCGACAACGCCCAGCGCCTGGAGCTGGGGCGGCAGGTGTCGGCGCTGGAACGGGCGCAGAAGCTCAACCTGGCCATTTGCACCGAGGCGCTGGGAGAGCAGGACCGGCTGGTGATCGGCCGGCACGACGGGCACGACGTGGTGATCGCCAAAGTCGACGGTCGCGCCAGCGTGTCGTGGAAGGACGTCGTCGTCGAGCTCAAGGGACCGGCCTACGCGGCGCAGCTCGCCGCCGCGGCGGACGCCCACAAGCCGCAGGTCGTGAAGATCGTTCTGGAGTAAGCCCGTCATGCTCAGGCAAACCCAAGTCGACGAGGTGCGGCGCTTGCTCGCCAGCGGCCTATCGCAGCGGAAAGTGGCCCTGCTCACGCAGGTGAGCCGCGCGACGGTGGGAGCGATCGCCAGCGGCCGCCGGCCCGATTATCCGCCGCGCCTGTCCGAGCCCGTCGACGATGGCCCGTTGCCGCGCGGGGAGCTGGTGTGGTGCACGGGCTGCGGCCATCACGTGTACCTGGTCAATGGCCGCTGCAAATGGTGCGCTGATCAGGGGCGCACGCCGCGGTATTTGCCGCCGCGGCGGTTTGCCGCGCGGGACGCCGCCGATCCGCGACTGGCGCCAGCTCCGCTCGACGGCCTGGCCTCGCCCGTCGATCTGCTGCGGCAACCAGAGCACGTGTTCTAAATGTTTAACGGCGCGGCCGCGGGCCCGCCTGATGTGTTTCGAATCGAAAAGAGGGGCAGCGCGCTCGCGGCCGCGGTCGGCTGGTGGATGGCCGCCGCGGTCCGTGCGCGATAAACGCGATGAACGATCTTGTGTTGTTGTGGGCCGTGGAAATTTCCGACGGCTGGGCGCATGTGGCCGTAATTCTGCTGCTGGCCGTGGCCGGCTGGATGGCGCTGATCGAGCGCCGCACCGCGCGCACCGCGGCCAATACCGAAGGGCTGCCCGAGCTGAAGAGTGAAGTCCACCATCATGGCAAGCAAATCGTGCGCGTGGAAACCCATCTGCGCCTGCCGCCACTTCCTAAGGAGTGATCGTGACAACTCAGACGAAGAAAACAGAACGCGCCGCGGAAACCAACCCCGCCGACGAGCTCGCCGGCCTGGCCGTCGGTCGCCTCGTGCACTACGTGCTGATCGACGGGCCCAACGCGGGCAAATCGCGGCCGGCGATCGTGGTGCGCGTGTGGGAACGCGGCTGCGTGAATCTGCAGCTCTTCACCGACGGGCCCAACGACGGCAATCGGTATGCGGCAGGCCGCAGCTGGCAAACCAGCGTCAACTATTCGCCTACCGGCGAGCTCGGTACCTGGCACTGGCCGCCACGCGACTAGACCCGTCCATTCGCCCCTTCACCATGTTTGGAGTGATTCGCGATGCCTCCCGCCTATGGCGCAAAGAACGAACCGCTGGCGCCCGCGCTCAGCGCATATGCCGTGACGCCCGATGACAACGCCCAGCTCGACAATGTGCGGGCTCTGTATATCGGGGGCGGCGGCGACTTGAAGGTGCTGATGTTCAACGACACGGCGCCCGTCACGTTCGCCGGCGTGCCGGCCGGCACGATCATGCCGCTGCGGGTGCAAAAGGTTTATCAGACCGGCACCGCGGCGACGTCGATCATAGCGCTGCGGTAGACGCGCGCCCGTAGTTTCCGAGTTCAAGCGGCGGCGCCCGCGGGCGCGCCGTGCAGCTGAGGGGGGCAGTCACAGATGGGAATGGGGATTGGCATCGACGGCGGCGGCCGCGGCGGCAGCGGCACGTTCGATCCCACACAGCTCGGCAACAAGCTGAAGCTGCTGTTCGATCCGAATCGCGCCTACACGATGGATTTCCGCCCCGCGCGGACCTTGGTGGCGGCCAGCAGCCAGTCGTTCACCTATACCACCGCCAACGGCAGCCCGTTCTATTCCGTCACCAAGTTCGTGAAATCGGCCTGGCTGCGGATGGATACCGACAACGGCTACCTGGGCTGGAACGGCAGCCAGTGGAACGCCGCCAACCTGTTCGGCGTGCGCTCGGCGAGCAAATACGCCTACTACTTCACGTGGGGCACGAATCAGAGCACCAGCCGTCTCGATTTCTCCTGGGGCGACGGCTCGGGCAATTTCGGCGGTGGCGTCAGCATCAGCC
>CAYWNX010000071.1:0-2852 GCA_964459735.1 uncultured Dechloromonas sp.
TGCTGGCCGAACAAAGCGGCACTTTCGGTCTGATCTGGCAGCTTTCCGGTGACGGAGAAATCAAGGCGTCGCTGCGCTCGAAGGGCGACTTTGATGTTGCCGCCATTGCAGCCCGTTACGGCGGCGGTGGTCATCGCAATGCGGCCGGCTTCAGAATGGCGCCGGCGCAATTCATGGCTGAAGTACTCGGACCGGACTGAGCAAGACATTTGCATTCTTGCGGCAGGCTGATTGTTGATCCACACTGAATAAGTCGTGAAAGTCGCGACGGTGAGTTCAGGCAGTTGGACGTGGATCAGCAATCTTCCAAACAGGAGGCAGAGATGGCGAACATGCAAGTCGGCCAGTCCGGCAAAAAGCTGTTTCAGGAGTGGGAAGGCCTGGAGTTGAACGAGTATCTCGATTCCGGTGGCGCGCCCACCATCGGCGTCGGCCATTTGATGACCCGCTCGGAACGCATGTCCGGCAAGATCATGATCAATGGCAAAGGCGTGGTCTACCGCAACGGACTGAGCGTCCAGCAATGCTGGGATCTGCTTGACCAGGATCTTGATTTTGCGGAAGCCTCGGTGAACAGCATGGTGAAAGTGTCGTTGAACCAGAACCAGTTCGATGCGCTGGTTTCTTTCATATTCAACGTCGGAGAAAGCGCCTTTCGCAACAGCACGCTGCTGAAGGTGCTGAATGCCGGACATTTCGACCAGGTGCCGGCGCAATTGCGGCGCTGGATTCGTGATAATGGCAAGGTCGTCAAAGGCTTGGTAAACCGTCGGGAGAAAGAGATTGCACTTTGGAACCGTCCGATTACGGTTTAATTATTAAGCCATCAGTGACTGCCGGATCACCCGAAGAACCCTTGTCCTCAAGGTTTCGAGCCGGATGCATCAGGCTGGCCCGGCTCGGTTTTTTTCTGGGGGCAATTTCTGCCGGTGCGGCCTGGGCCGAACAATCATTGCTGGTTGGCACCTGGGATGGCGTTGATCGGGCAAGTCAGGCCCGTTATGGCCGGATATGGGTAACGAATAATTTTATTCAATGGTCCGGAAGTCGTTTCAACCCGGGTTGTCGGGCCCGTTATTCACTTGTTTCCGAAAAATCCGGGAATACATATCCGGATGCCCTTGACCTATCAACCCCGCTTACCCCCATGGAAACCGACGACCGGCCCCGCTACAGCATCTTTCGCATCACCCTGCAAAAACGTCGTTGCATTGGCCAGCGGTCAGCCCTCCAGTTTGCGATCCCGACAAATACCCCCAACCGTGCCGAACTGATCACCTATGACCGGCAGGGCAAACCAGTCTCCTGGAGTAACTTGGCGCGTCTGCACCGGCAATGAAGTCAGGCCACAAACTTGATTGGCAGCAAGCGCGCATTTAAGGCCTTTGGCCGACTGCTCTGCAAGCCCAAATAATTCTCGTTTGAAAATGCCCTTGTGGTTTCCCGTTGGCATGCCTAAACTGAGCCTTCGATGCCATCCGTTTTATTCAGACAAAACGGAAAAAACATATAAGGCTCCTGCCTCGGCGTAGTTCTGGAATCAACATCCAGCCCGCTTTTTGACCCCGGATTGAGGGGTTCTTCTCGGTAGTAAAAAAACCAGACGACAGTCCGCGAACCTCGCTTCAATGCGAGCGCCGTTGCCTGCAGAGATATCGATGTAATCGAGAGGGATGGCCGCGGGCCGCCCCGTAGAAAGGAGCCTTTCATGCCCATTCAGCTTGCATCCCCGGGTGTCTACATTCAGGAAATTTCCAGCGGCGTCCGCACCATAGCCGGCGTTGCCACCTCGGTCGCCGCCTTCCTCGGCGCCGCCCCGCGCGGGCCGATCAACAAGGCGACGCGGATTCACAGCTTCGCCGATTTCGAACGCGGCTTCGGCGGTCTGGCGGCCGATTCCGAGATGAGCTACGGGGTACGCCAGTTCTTCCTCAATGGCGGCACCGACGCCTGGATTGTCCGCGTCGTCAAGGATGCTTCGCCGGCCAGCCGGACCCTGCTCAATTCGACGCCGATTCCGGTGTTGACCGTGACAGCGCTCGATGCCGGCGCTTCCGGCAACGGCATCCAGGTCCGCGTCGATTACGCGACGGCTTTCCCCGACAGCACCTTCAACGTCAGCTTCATCCGCAACAGCGACGGCCGCGCCGAGCAATACCAGAACGTCTCGATGAACTCAGCCGATGCCCGCTACCTGCCCGATCTGGTCAATGGCGTGTCGCAACTGGTGAAAATCAGCCGCGACGTGCCCGGCGCCACGCTGAACGGCCTGCCGGCCGGCACTTCGACCAGTGGCACGCTGGCCGACGTGCAGACCCTGCTCGATGCCACGCATACCGATTTCCGTGTCGTGGTTAACGGCCTGCCGCCGGTTACCGTCAGCATCACGCTGCCGGGCGACATCGCAGGCGGCACCGCGACCCAGCGCCTGACCGCGCTGGCCGCCGCCATCCAGGCCAAGGTGCAGGCGCAGGCCGGCGGCCAGGCGGCGCTTTCCGGTTTTACCTGCGCCCGTAGCGGCAACACTCTGGTCATGACCTCCGGCACCGGCGGCGAATTTTCATCGGTCCGCGTGCTGGCCGGCAGCGCGAAAAATGCGGCCGGCGTGCTGAAGCTGGGCGTCGCCGCCGGCGGCGTCGAAGTCGACGCCGTCACCGGTATTCGCCCGGCCCTGATGCCCGACCCTGCCACGCTGACCAGCGGCGCCTTCGCCGCCACCGATCTCGACACCCTGCCCGATGCCACCCACAGCAGCCTGCGCATCAGCCTCGACGGTTACGGGCCGGATGTCGTCGATCTGGGCAACGCGGCGGCGGCCGGCGCCAATCTCGCCGCCAAGCTGCTCGACGTGG
>CAYWNX010000071.1:2862-9918 GCA_964459735.1 uncultured Dechloromonas sp.
TGGCGAGCCGCCTGCAGGCTGCCGTGCGGGCACTGAAGCCCGGCAACCCGGCCTATCGCGACTTCACTGCGACGGCGACTGCCACCGCCCTCGTTCTGGCCAGCGGCTCGCGCGGCGCCGGTTCGAGCCTTGCCGTCAGCGCCGCGCCGGCCAACGACATCGCCAGCGGCCTGCACCTACTGGCCGGGGCGACGCTGTCGGCGCCGCCGACCGACGCCTTCCTCAACGGCGGCAGCGAAACGCCGTATGGAACCGCCGACATCTACCCCGCCTTCATCGGCAGCCGTGCCCTGCGCCAGGGGCTGTACGCGCTGGAAGATGCCGACCTCTTCAACATTCTGGTCCTGCCCGGTATCACCGACCCTGGCGTGCTGGCCGATGCCGCCGCTTATTGCGAAGAGCGCCGGGCCTTCTTCATCGTCGATGCGCCGCCCGCGGCGAGCGATGTCGCCGGCATGGTGGCATCCGCTTCCGGCACCGACCTGCCGAAGTCGGACCACGCCGCGGTGTATTTCCCCTGGACCAAGGTCGCCGACCCGCTGAAGAACGGCAAGGCCCGGCTGACCCCGCCGAGCGGCACGATGGCCGGCCTCTACGCCCGCACCGACGGCAACCGTGGCGTATGGAAAGCACCGGCCGGCACCGATGCCAATCTGGCCGGCGTGCAGTCGCTGGCGGTGCCGCTAACCGATGGCGAAAACGGCAGCCTGAACCCGCTCGGCGTCAATTGCCTGCGCACCTTCCCGGTCTATGGCGCGGTCAGCTGGGGCGCTCGCACCCTGCGCGGTGCCGACCAGATGAGTTCCGAATACAAATACATACCGGTGCGCCGCCTCGCCCTCTACATCGAGGAATCGCTCTATCGCGGCACGCAGTGGGTGGTCTTCGAACCAAACGACGAGCCGCTGTGGGCGCAGATCCGCCTCAATATCGGCGCCTTCATGAACGGCCTGTTCCGCCAGGGCGCCTTCCAGGGCAGTTCGCCGCGCGAGGCCTATCTGGTCAAGTGCGACCGCGAAACAACGACGCAGGACGACATCAACCGCGGTGTGGTGAACATCCTGGTCGGCTTCGCGCCGTTGAAGCCGGCCGAGTTCGTGGTCATCAGCATCCAGCAGCTGGCCGGGCAGATCCAGGTCTGATCCCCGTCGCTTAGGCAACTCTGAACCGATTTTCGAGGAGAGCGCAACATGGCCCAGTTCACCGTCAATTCGCAACGCTTTGATCCTTATAAAAACTTCAAATTTCGCGTCAAATGGGATGGCCGTTACGTCGCCGGCATCAGCAAGGTGTCGTCGCTGAAACGGACGACCGAAGTCGTCGAACACCGCGAAGGCGGCGATCCGTCGAGCGCCCGCAAGTCACCAGGGCGCAGCAAGTTCGAGGCGATCACGCTGGAGCGCGGCGTTACCCACGACAGCAATTTCGAGCAGTGGGCCAACAAGGTCTGGAACCTCGGTTCAGGCCTCGGCAGCGAGGTTTCGCTGAAGGATTTCCGCAAGGACCTGATCATCGAGGTCTATAACGAAGCCGGGCAACTGGCGCTGGCCTACAAGGTCTTCCGCTGCTGGGTTTCCGAATACCAGGCCCTGCCCGACCTCGACGCCAATGCCAACGCCATCGCCATTCAGCACATCAAGCTGGAAAACGAGGGCTGGGAACGCGACTATGAAGTGGGCGAACCGGCGGAACCGAGCTTTGTCGAGCCGGGCTGATGGAGCCTCGCCATGCGGCCGCTAAGCGCCACGCAACTGCTCGCCCTGTGGGACGCCGGACAGACGCGTCACCCGATTGACCGCGCCCTGCTGGCGCTTGCTCTGGCCATGCCGGAGGAAGCACCCGACGAACTGGCCGACCGGCCGGTTGGCTGGCGTGAAGTCAATCTGCTCGCCCTGCGCAATGCCACTTTCGGCAGCGCGCTGGAGGGCTATGCGCCATGCCCGTCTTGCGGCAGCCTGATGGAATTCGGCCTGGATGGCGCCGCACTGCTCGACGAACTGCCGGCGCCGCCGAGCGAGGCGAGCATCCAGTTCGAGGGCCGGCAATGGCGGCTGCCAAGCAGTCGCGACCAGGCGATGATTCTCGATGCGCCGGATGCGGAAACAGCAGTCGGCAGGCTGCTGGAGCGCTGCCGAATTGAAGAAATCGCGGCGCCGGATGGCATTGCTGCGGTCGACAGGGAAAAAAGCCCAAAAATCATGACCTCGCCGACGCTGATCGGCGAGCTGGAGTCCCGCATGGAAGCGCTCGACCCCGCCGCCAACATTCGCCTCTGCATGCAGTGCAGCGATTGCGGTCATATCTGGGATGCCGTCCTTGATGTCGGCACCTGCTTCTGGGACGAACTTGGCACGCGCGCCCGCCAGTTGCTGGAATCGGTGCATCGGCTGGCCAGTGCCTACGGCTGGCGCGAGGCCGACATTCTGGCGCTCAGCCCGGCCCGCCGTACCGCCTACCTGAACATGATCGGCTGAGGCGACGATGCGCGGATTCCTCCACCAACTCGCCGCCCGCAGCCTGGGCCTGGCACCGGAAGTCAGGCCGCGGGCCGCGCCGCCCTACGCCGCGCCGGCACTGGATACGCTGGTGGCGGAGTCCAGTACCTTGCAGTCCGCACCAACCGGCCCAGCACGGGAAGCACCAGCACCCGCCTCGACCGCGCCGAAAGCCCATACCGGCAATTTCAGGCCGGACTACACCCTGCCAACTCCCCTGCTTGCCGAAAGAAGCGCGGACAATCTGGTGGCAGACCGACCAGCCAACACGAGTTCCCCGGCCACCGCCACCGGAAATGAACAGCTTAGGGTTTTGCCGTCACGAACACCCCGCCCAGCCGACTCGCAAACAGACATTGAAGCTGGCCACCGCGACGACAAAACCACTCCGCCCAGCCCACCAGCCGCCTCGATCCACCTCCGCCCCGAACAGTCACCGGTACAAAACAGCCAGCCCGGCGACGATGACCCGAGCAGCCGTTTCAGCGATCTGGAAAGCCTGGTCACGCGATTGCTCAAGCAGGAAAGCAATCAGCCCGCCCCGCCGCCAAACGCCATACCATCAACAGCCAGCGCCAAGCCACCAGCAACCACCCAGCGCCCCGCGCCGGTCAGCACCGTCCGCCCCCAGGCCGGCCGCGAGCGCCCTGCCATCACCGAAGCCGAGCCAAGTCCCGAAGTCCACATCACCATCGGCCGCCTGGAAGTCAACCCGCCCAGCCGTCCGGCCCCGCCGCCACCGCCCCGCCCGCGCGGCCCGGCGCCCCTTTCGCTGACCGACTATCTGGCCCGCCGCAACGGAGGCCGCTCATGAGCAACGCCCTGGCCATTGCCGGCGTCACCGCGGTCATCAAGGATCTGCTCGATTCCGGCCTGATCGACCACGCCATCACCGACACGCTGGGCGCCGGCGTATTAGTCACCGCATTGGCCCCGGATACCGTCTCGCTCGACAACCAGGAATCGCCGCAGCTCAATCTCTTCCTGCATCAGGTGACGCCGAATATCGCTTGGCGCAACGCCGCGCTGCCTTCCCGCGACGCCGCCGGCAACCGGGTCGGCAATCCGCCGCTGGCGCTCGATCTGCACTACCTGCTCACCGCCTACGGCCGGGCCGAACTGCAAGCCGAAGTGCTGCTCGGCTATGCCCTGCAACTGCTGCACGAAACGCCGGTATTGCCGCGCACCGCCATTCGCCGGGCGCTCAACCCCGCCGTGGTCGATGGCGCCATCCTGCCCACCGTTTACCAGAGCCTGCGCGGCGCCGATCTCGCCGAACAGGTCGAACTGCTGAAAATCACCCCGGCCGCGCTCGGCACCGAGGAAATGTCCCGCCTGTGGTCGGCGCTCCATGCCCACTACCGGCCGACCGCCGCCTTTCAGGTCTCGGTGGTGCTGATCGAATCGAGCAAGCCGGCGCGCAGCCCGCTGCCGGTGCTCAGCCGCGGCGAGACCGACCCGGTGTCGAAACGCGAGCGCGGCGTGCTCGCCTTCAGCGGCCTGACCCCGCCGCTGCCGACGCTGGAGGCGGTGGTCCCCGACGGTCGCCAGCCGGTCGCCGTGCCGGGCGGCGCGGTCAGGCTCGAAGGGCATCATCTGGATGGGGTGGATCGTCAGGCCATCCTGACCCTAGCCGCCTTCCAGATCAGCCGCAGCGTCCCGGTTTCGAAAGGCGGGCCGAACGAGGTGCGCTTCAACATGCCGAACGACCTGCCGGTCGGCCTCTATCGGGTCGCGCTCTCGTTGCAGCGTCTCGATGACAACCAGCCCCGCGTAACCAATCAGTTGCCCCTGGCCCTCGCCCCGCAACCGTTGCTGCCGCCCTTCAGCGCCACCCGCGACGGCAACACCGTGACGCTGGTCCTCGATATGGCGCCAGAAGTTCGTCCGGGCCAGAAAGTTTCATTGATCCTCGGTGATCGTGAGATTGCCGCCGAGCCGTTCGCGGTCGCCACCAGCCGGCTGACCTTCATCGTCGTCGAGGCAGCGGCCGCCGGCAACCGTCTGCTGGCCCGCCTCCGGGTCGACGGTTTCGAAAGCCCGATCATCGACCGCACAGCCACCCCGGTCGCCTACCTTGACCGTCTGATTACTTTGCCATGAACGCCCCACTTGCCGAGGACTGGACTATCGCCAACCAGCAACTGCTGGTCGCCGAGTTTGCCCGTCTCAAGAAGCGTTTGCAGCCGGGCGCCCAGGCGCTCCCGACCGATCAGTTCAGCGAAACCCGCCAGGTGCTGCACAGCGAAAGCGCCATCGACTGGCTGGCGGCGGCTTTCGGCCTTTCCACATTCGAGCGCGACCTGCTGCTCCTCTGCGCCGGTGCCGAAATGGATGCCGAACTGGCCCGCGCCTGCGCCCTTGCCCAAGGCGATGCAATGCGACCCTGGGTCAGCTTCGGCCTTGCCCTGGCCGTCCTTGAATCGCCGCACTGGAGCGCCCTGACGCCGCAGCGGCCGCTACGGCGCTGGCGGCTGCTGGAAGTCGAGGGCAATGCCGGACTGGCAGCCGGTCGCCTGCGCATCGACGAACGGGTGCTGCATTTTCTCGTTGGCATCAACGAACTCGATGTCCGTCTCGCCCACCTGCTGCGTCCGGCCATCGCCCTGCCTCGGCAGGCCGCCGGTCATGCAGTGGCGACGCAAGCCATCGTTTCGGCACTGTCGACAGCATCCGGCGCAACTGCCCAACGCCTGCCGGTCATCGTGCTCGAAGGCGACGATCCGGCCGCGCAGGAAGACATTGCCGCCCGCAGCGCCGAAGCGCTCGGCCTGAACTGTCAGGTACTGCAGGCCGAAGACATTCCGCCCGGCGTCGAAGAACGGGCCGCCCTGCTCACCCTCTGGCAGCGCGAAGCCAGCTTGCTTGGCACGGCACTGCTCGTCGTCATCACCGACCCGGCTTCGGCAGCCGGCGCCGCCGCCCGCGCCCTGATCGAGCGGGTCGGCGGTCTCTGTCTGGTCGCCTGCCCGAGCGCCCCGGCCCTGATCACGAAAAACCACCGCGTCCCGATCAACAAACCGGCCGGGGCCGACCGTCGGCAACTGTGGATCGACGCCCTCGGCCCGAACTGCACGCTGCGCGCCGGCCCGGAACTCGACCGTGCGGCCAGCCATTTCCGCCTCGGCAGCCGGGCGGTGCAGGACATCGCCCATTCCCTGAAAAACGTTCTCGCCATCCCGGCCATCACCGAATCACTGACCGCCCTGACACCGTTGTGGGATGGCTGCCGACACGAAAGCCGCGGCGGCCTGGACAAGCTAGCCCTGCGCCTGGAAAGCACCGCCGACTGGAACAGCCTGGTGCTACCGGAAGCCCAGCTTGCCGTACTGCGCCAGATCGCGGCCCACTTGCGCCAGCGTTTCACGGTGCAGGAACGCTGGGGCTTTGCCGCCCAGGGCAGCCGCGGCCTTGGGCTGGCCACGCTGTTTGCCGGCGAGAGCGGAACCGGCAAGACACTGGCCGCCGAAGTGCTGGCCCACACGCTGCAACTGGATCTCTACCGGATCGATCTCTCGGCCGTGGTCAGCAAGTACATCGGCGAAACCGAAAAAAACCTGCGCCAGGTTTTCGACGCCGCCGAGGACTGCGGCGCCATCCTGCTTTTCGACGAAGCCGACGCCCTGTTCGGCAAGCGCACCGAGGTCAAGGACAGCCACGACCGCCACGCCAACATCGAAGTCAGCTACCTGTTGCAGCGGATGGAGGCCTATCACGGCCTCGCCGTGCTTACCACCAACCTGAAATCCAGCCTCGACAACGCCTTCCTGCGCCGGCTGCGCTTCGTCGTCAACTTCCCCTTCCCTGACCAGGCGCAGCGCCTCGCCCTGTGGCAGCGCGTCTTCCCCGCCGCAACGCCGACCCGCGATCTCGATCTCGACAAACTTTCCCGCCTCTCGATGACCGGCGGCAGCATCCGCAACATCGCCCTCAACGCCGCCTTCCTCGCCGCCGACGCCGGCCAGCCGGTATGCATGAGCTATCTGCTGCAGGCCGCCCATGCCGAAGCCTCGAAACGCGAACGGCCGCTGGCCGATGCCGAAACGCGAGGCTGGGCATGACGAAAATCCATCTCCACATCGAGCACTTGAGCCTGCCCGGCTACAGCCCGGCCGCGCGGCGTGCCTTCGTTGCTGCGCTGGAACGGGAAGTAGCGGCCAGCGTCACTGGCGATGTGACGCTCTCACGCAACACCAACCAGCAGGCCGTGCGGGTGACGACTCCCGACCTGCAGCCGCAAAGCGTCGCCCGAAGCACCGTACGCAGTCTCAAGCTTGGCGGAAAAACCAGCGGAGGCCAGTCATGAAGCAGTTCAGCCCGGCCCAGCCCCGCCTTGCCGAGACACCGACCCGTCCACTACCCGAACGGCGCAGCCGCGAAATGGATGCCGACCGCCGGGCCGGCAATGCCCTCGACAGCAGCCTGACGCATGGCGGGCTCAGCGGTCCGCGCCGCGCCTTGCCAAGCTGGCCGAGCGCCGGCAACCCGCTGCCGGCCAGCGGCGGCCAGGCGGTCGCCCCGGCCCTGCGCGCGCCCTTCGAACAAGGCTTCGGCCACGACC
>CAYWNX010000072.1:0-6769 GCA_964459735.1 uncultured Dechloromonas sp.
TGATCACTGCTTCCAGTTGGGCAATATCGAGGCCGCGCGCTGCAACATCGGTCGCGACCAGCACCGAGCAACTGTTGTTGGCGAACTGGATCAGCACCTGATCGCGCTCGCGTTGTTCCAGATCGCCATTCAGGGTCAGGGCCTGAATGCCGTTCTGGCGCAGCACATTGAGCAAATCGCGGCATTGCTGCTTGGTATTGCAGAAGGCCAGCGTGCTGAGCGGGCGGTAGTGCTTGAGCAGGGTGGCAACGGCCGCCAAGCGGTTTTCATTGCTCACTTCGTAGAAGCGCTGGCGGATCTTGTTTTCGGCGTGCTGTTCAAGCAGTTTCACTTCCCGCGGATTCATCAGGAATTGCCTGGCGAGCTGGGCAATGCCTTCCGGGTAGGTCGCCGAGAAGAGCAAGGTCTGGCGTTTGGCCGGGCAGCGTTTGGCGATGAAGGCGATGTCGTCGTGAAAGCCCATGTCCAGCATGCGGTCGGCTTCGTCGAGCACCAGCGTGTTCAGTTCGTCGAGCTTGAGATAGCCCCGTCCCATGTGATCCATGATGCGGCCCGGCGTACCGACGACGATATGAACACCGTTTTCCAGGCTGGTCGCCTGGTTGCGCAGCGTCGAGCCGCCGACCAGGGAAAGGATCTTGATGTTGTCTTCAAAGCGCGCCAAACGGCGGATTTCCTGCGTGACCTGATCGGCCAGTTCGCGCGTCGGGCAAAGCACCATGGCCTGCACCGCAAAGCTGCGCGGGTTGAGGTTGGTGAGCAGGGTGAGCGCAAAGGCCGCCGTTTTGCCGCTGCCGGTTTTGGCCTGGGCGATCAGGTCGTGCCCGGCCAGCGCGATGGGCAGGCTGGCGGCCTGAATCGGCGTCATCGTCAGGTATTCGAGCTGCGTCAGGTTGGCCAGCATGGCCGGCGACAGCGGTAATTCGTTGAAGGATTGCCCCGCGGTGTCTGCGGTGGACTGTGATTCAGGCGGCAAATTCGGCGGCAATTCAGCCGCGGTAGTCTCGGTCATCGGCACGACGCGGTTCAATCCTTGCGCCGGCGAGCCGGGGCCGGTTTGCGCTGGCGCTGGTCGGGGCGATGGGTTTCTTCGGGCGGCTTTGGTTTCGGCACCAGCAGGTTTTTCGCCGTGCTTTCTCCAGCCAGCTTGTGCGCATCAATGGCGGTTTTAACTTGTTCCGTGGTCAACACGATGGCTGAATGCACCGCTTTGGCGTTGTATTCGGAGAGTTTGTCGCGGACGATGAACATGCGTTCGGCGGCATCGGCCTTCTTCGGCAGGCGCTCGACCAGTTTCTGTGCATCCGGCGTCAGCGCAAAACCACCATCGATCTCGATCAGCAAGCCGTTGATGGCGAGCCGGGAGAAGGCCTCAATCATTTTCGGCTCGGAAGGTGTGGCCTGTTGAATCAGATCGGCTGCCGCGATGATCTCGACAAGTTGCGCCGGCCGTCGCTTCGAAGAGAGCGCCGTGGCGAGTAAAAGGAGAACATCAAAATCATGGATCGGGTGCATCGAATAACCTTTGAATACTTGCTAAGTGAGTGCCAATCGACCTGGAGCGTGCAGGGCTCAGCGTTGCGGCAGTAGAAAAACGCAAGGCAGACAGCTTTGTCGCCGCGTAAAGATGAGAGTTTAAGGGTTTGTGGCACAAAACCAAGCATTTAACAATGTTCCGGCTTTCGGTTCCGGTAAATGAATGCTGCGGTCAACGGCCAAAATGGAGCCAAATTGCGTGGCTGATCGACTTGGCGACAGGCTTGAGGCGCTAAGATGTTCAGACTGTTGCAGGTTTGAAATTTTGCGTTGGAGAGGGCATGGAAACATTTGTTTGGAGCGATCGCTATCTCACCGGTGAAAACCTGGTCGATACCGAGCATCAGGAACTGGTCCGGATCATCAATCTGGTCGGGGCACTGGAGGCTGGTGAAGATAGTGACCCGGCGGCGGTTCAATCCATTCTTGAAGAATTGGTGCTCTACGCAGTCAATCATTTCAGCCACGAAGAAAGTTTGATGATTGACGCCGGCTGCGATGAGCGCCATGTCAGCATGCACCAGAAAATCCATCGCGAATTTGCCAGTCAGGTGTCGGCGATGCGGCAAGTCAGCATGGGTGCTGAGGATACGGAGTTTCTGCTGCGTTTTCTCAGTAACTGGCTGGCTTATCACATCCTCGGCATCGATCAGGTCATGACCCGTCAGGTTCACAATATCCGCCAGGGAATGACGCCGGCCGCGGCCTATGCGCTGGAAAGCAGCAACAAGGCGGACCCGGCGACGGCCAGTCTGCTCGATGCGCTGAATTCGCTCTACCGGGTGATCGCCTCGCGCAATCAGGCGCTGGTTGATTTGAATCGCACTCTGGAGCAGCGCGTCCAGGAACGTACCGAGGCTTTGCAGGCGGCCAATGTCCAGTTGATACTTGAACAGGCCGAACTGAAAGTGGCTTTGGAAACGGTCAAGACGACTCAAATGCGTCTTTTTGAATCGGAGCGCAAGCGCTCGCTAGAAACCAAGCGAAATATGGAGTTGTTTCTGGCGCAAATTGTTGATGGCGACCCGGTGCCGACCCTGGTCATCAATGCCGAACACAAAGTGATGCACTGGAACAAGGCTTGTGCATTGGTCACCGGTGTTTCAGCCGAAGAGGTGATTGGGACAAATCGCCATTGGTCGGCCTTCTATGCCAACGAGCGGCCAATTATGGCCGACCTTATCATCAGTGCCGACATGGCGAACCTCGAAACGCTTTATAAAGGCATGTTCCGCCGCTCCACCGTGATTCCGGATGCCTTCGAGGCTGAGAGTTTTTTTCCGGGCTTCGGCGAAAACGGCCGCTGGTTGTTCTTTACTGCGGCACCCTTGCGCGATTCGACAGGCCGGGTTATCGGTGCCATCGAGACCTTGCAGGATGTAACCGAGCGCAAGAAGGCCGAGGAGGGGCTACGTTTGTATCAGGCCGATCTGGAAAAGCTCGTTGCCGAGCGCACCATGCAGCTTTCGGCGACCAAGGACCAACTTGTGCAGTCCGAAAAACTGGCTTCCATTGGTCAGTTGGCAGCCGGTGTGGCGCATGAAATCAATAACCCGATTGGCTATGTTTTTTCCAATATAGGTACGCTGGAAGGCTATCTCGCTAGCCTTTTCACCATCCTCGATGCTTATGAATCGGCGGAATCCAGCTTCAACGACCCGGCAATGCTGGCCGGCATGAAGGCGTTGCGGCAGAGAGTCGACCTTGAGTTTCTGAAGGAAGATATTCCGCTGCTGATGGGGGAGTCGAAAGAAGGTATTTCGCGGGTCAAGAGGATCGTTCAGGATCTCAAGGACTTTTCGCGGGTCGACAGCACGCAGGACTGGCAGTGGGTCAACCTGCATCAGGGGATCGATTCGACGGCTAATATCGTTGCCAATGAAATCCGCTACAAGGCCGATGTGGTCAAGGAATACGGTCAGTTGCCCGAGGTCGAATGTCTGCCTTCGCAGCTCAACCAGGTATTCATGAACCTGCTGGTCAATTCGGCGCATGCCATGGGTGAGGAGCGCGGGCGGATCACGATTCGTTCGGGCGTCGAGGGTGAGAAGGTTTGGCTGGAATTTTCCGATACCGGCTCGGGCATCCCGGAAGAGATTCGCCAGAAAATTTTTGATCCCTTCTTTACGACCAAAGCGGTCGGTAAAGGCACCGGGCTTGGGTTGTCACTGTCCTACGGCATCATCCAGAAGCACCACGGGCAGATTGAAGTGCGCAGTGAAGTCGGTAAAGGCAGCACCTTTCGCATCACGCTGCCGGTCAAGCACGTCGAGTCGGCGGGTAAGGCTGGTTAGATTTCGGCTCAATCCAGCGCCCACAGTTGATGCGCGTCGAGCCGCAGGCGGTAGCCCAGTTCAAGCGCTTCCAACTGGAGCAGACGGGCAGTGAGCTGAGCTTCGTTGGCCAGGCGGCGGGCGGTTAGCAGGTCGTTCAGGCTGCCTTCGCCGAGTTGATAGGCGCGGGCGGTCATCTCGGCGGCGCGGTTCAATTGCTCGGCCGCTTTGCGGCTGGCTTGCCAGGTGGAGAAGGCGGCGTAGGCGGACTGGTAGAGCGTGGCAGCTTCGGCTTCGATTTTTTGCCGGGCGGCGGCTTCGCGGTAATTGGCGGCGCTGGCCTGGGCAAGCGAGGCATCCGAGGTGGCACGGCGGCCGTCGCCGGGTAGCGGGATGCTGATGTAGGCGCCGACGACGTTTTCTTCACCGCCGCGCTCACGCGAAACATGCATGCCAATTGTCGGGTCGGGCAGAAGGTCGCGGCTGCTCCGGCCAGCAGTGAACTGGGCGAGTTGCGCTTCGCCGCGAGCAATACCTAGTTCATGGCTTTCTTGCAGGATGTTTTCGAGCCATTCCGCTTCGCTGCCGCTAATCGGCAAAGGCTCGGCGATGCTGCCCGGTTCGCTGAGCGGCAGGCCGGGGAAGCGGCGCCGCAAATCTTCGGCGGCGGTACGCAGGCGAATCTGGGCTTGGGTGCGCTGGGCGTCGGCCTGGGCGAGTGCTGCTTCGCTCTGGATGGCTTCCAGTTTCGCTGCATCACCCAGTTGCTGGCGGCGTTGCACGGCTTTGTTTTGCTTTTCCAGAAGTGCAACTTGCGCGGTCCACTGCGTTGCAGCGGCATTTTCCTTGAGCCAGACGAACCAGGATTTCAGCAGGCCGCGACTCGACTCATGCAGCGCATCGCCATGTGCCGTTTCGGCCAGTGCGACGCCGGCGGCACCGAGTTCGGCATCGGCCGAGGCCTTGCCGGGCAGGCGCAAGGGGCGTTCAAGCGCAGCGTTCCATTCGTTGAAGCGTTCATCCTGACCACTCGTCGGATAGGTTTTACGCTGTTGCCCGCCAAGCCGGACGTTCCATTCGTAATGTCCTGCTTCGAGGCAGCGGCGATTGGCTTCCTCGACAGTGATCTGGCTGGCGGCGGCATTGACCAGCGGATTGGCGCGCAGGACGCGGGCGACAACTTCATCCGGCGGCAGGTTCGGGTTGGGTTCGGCGGCCAGAGCCGCGCTGCCAATTCCAGCAAGCAAAATGGCAATCAGTGTTTTCATAGTCGTCCCATTTCGATGACCGGCACCAGCCAGAAAAAGATGTTGGCGTTTGGTAGTTCGGCCTTGATCAGGGCCAGTGCGGCGCGCATGTTTTCTTCCGGGCCAAGCAGGCGGATCTGCGTGCGTGGCGAATGGCCGCTGACCAGTTCGCTCGGGGCTACAAGCGGAACGACCGAGCCATGGCCTTCCGCCTGAGTGGCCGTGAAGCCGCGCACGAGGTCTGGCCGCGACAGCAGCAGATCTTTGACATGCTCGGCAATATCGTTGGGCATGGTTAGCGAAAGCAGAAGATCAGCCATGGCGGTCCTCGGTAAATGTCGCCGTGCGTTTGACCCCAAAGCGGCGGAACAGGATGGGGAGCAGAACCAAGGTTAGTGCGGTCGACGTCAATAAACCGCCAATAACGACAATCGCCAGCGGCCGTTGCACTTCCGAACCGGGGCCGCTGGCGAAGAGCATAGGCACCAGGCCGAAGGCAGCGATGCTGGCGGTCATCAACACCGGCCGCAGGCGGCGTTTGGCGCCTTCGACGACGACTTCGGTAACCGCCATGCCGCGGGCCAGCAACTGGTTGAAATAGGTCACCATCACGACGCCATTGAGCACGGCGATGCCGAGCAGGGCGATGAAACCGACCGAGGCGGGGACCGAGAGGTATTCGCCGGCCAGCAATAGCCCGAAGACGCCACCGATCATCGCGAACGGGATGTTGGAAAGAACGAGCAGGGCTTGTCGCACCGAGCCGAAGGTGGAAAAGAGCAGAAAAAAGATGAGCAGCAAGGCGACCGGGACGACGATCATCAGGCGGGCCGCAGCCCGTTGCTGGTTCTCGAACTGGCCGCCCCAGGCGACGCGGTAGCCGGCCGGCAGCTTGATGTCACGGGTCACTGCTACCTTGGCATCCTCGACAAAGCCAACCAGGTCGCGGTCGCGGACGTTGGACTGGATGACGACGTAACGCTGGGCATTCTCGCGGTCGACCTTCACCGGGCCGCCAATTCGCTCCAGCCTGGCGACGCTGGCCAGCGGCACACTGTTGCCGTTCGGCAGCGTCAGGCGCAAGGCTGCGAAATCGGCCGGCGATGAACGCAGGCTTTCCGGGCCGCGCAGCACAATGGGAGTGCGCCGGCCTTGCTCGATCACGGTGCCGACCGTGCGCCCTTCAAGCAGCGATTTCAGGTCGTTCTGGATGTCGTCGACATTGAGGCCGAAGCGGCCAGCGGCCAGACGGTCGACCGCAACCTTCAGGTATTGCACGCCATCATTCTTCAGCGTGAAGGTGTCTTCGGCACCCGGCACTTGCTTGAGGCTGGTGACGACTTCTTCGGCCAGCCGGTTCAATGTCGCCAGATCGGTGCCATAAATCTTGATTGCCAGATCGCCGCGTACGCCGGTCAGCATTTCGGAAACCCGCATGTCGATTGGCTGGGTGAAGGCGAAGCCGATGCCGGGGAAATCGGCCATCACCGCCCGCAACTGGTCGGCCAACCAGGCCGGGTCCGGCTTGCGCCAGGTGTCACGCGGTTGCAGCACCATGAAAGTGTCGGTCTGGTTGAGGCCCATCGGATCGAGGCCGAGTTCATCCGAGCCGGCACGGGCGACAATCGCCTTGATCTCCGGCACCCTTGCCAGGATTGCCTGCTGGACGCGGCTGTCGATGGCGATGGTCTGCTCCAGGCCAATCGACGGCAG
>CAYWNX010000072.1:6869-9827 GCA_964459735.1 uncultured Dechloromonas sp.
GCGACCGGCCCGAACATCTTGCCTTCCAGCCCCTGCAAGGTGAGCAGCGGCAGGAAGACGATGACGATGATGACGATGCCGGAGGTCACCGGCGCGGCGACTTCGCGGGCGGCGCGGAAAATCAGGTGCAGCGTCGGCAGATTGTCCGGCGCCTCGGCCAACTGGCTTTCGACGTTTTCGACTACGACCACCGCCGCATCGACCAGCATGCCGATGGCGATGGCCAGACCGCCCAGACTCATCAGATTGGCCGAGAGACCGGCGATGCGCATCAGGATGAAAGTGGCGAGCGCCGAGAGCGGCAGCATTAGCGCAACGACTAATGCCGAACGCAGGTTGCCGAGAAAGGCGAGGAGTAGCAAAACAACCAGCACGATGGCTTCGAGCAGCGCTTTCGCCACCGTGCCGACCGCCCGTTCGACCAGGTTGCTGCGGTCGTAGAAGGCTTCGATCGTGACGCCTTTGGGCAGGGTGGGCGCGATCTCGGCCAGCCGTGCCTTGACACCGGCGACGACGCTCTGCGCATTGGCGCCGCGCAAGCCAAGGACCAGACCTTGCACCGCCTCACCCTGACCATTTTTGGTCACTGCGCCATAGCGGGTCAGGCCGCCGAGACGGACTTCGGCGACATCGGCAATGCGCACGACATTGCCGTCAGTGGCCTGCAAAACTATGGCTTTGACGTCGTCGACCGTAGCAATCGCTCCTTCGGCGCGGACCAGTAGCGCTTCCTCGCCATCATTAAGACGGCCGGCACCGTCGTTGCGGTTGTTGGCTTCCAGTACGGCCTGCAAATCCTTCAGTGCCAAGCCTCGGGCGGCGAGGCTTTGCGGGTTGGGTACGACTTCAAAGGTGCGCACCTCGCCACCCAGGCTATTCACATCCGCGACGCCGGGAATGGTGCGCAGTTGCGGCCGGATCACCCAGTCGAGCAGGGCGCGTTTTTCGGCCAGCGGCAAATCGCCCTCGATGGTGAACATGAACATTTCGCCGAGCGGCGTGGTGATCGGTGCCATGCCGCCAGTCACGCCGGGTGGCAGATTGCCCATGGCGGAAGTCAGGCGTTCGCCGACCTGCTGGCGCGCCCAGTAAATATCGGTGCCATCCTCGAAATCGATGGTGATGTCGGTTAAGGCATATTTTGACGTTGACCGCAGCAGACGCTGGTGCGGAATGCCGAGCAGTTCCTGTTCAACCGGCACGGCAAGGCGGGTTTCGACTTCCTCCGGCGTCATGCCCGGCGCTTTCAGGATGATCTTGACCTGGGTTGTCGAGACATCGGGAAAGGCATCGATCGGCAAACCGAGGAAAGCCTGCACACCAGCTGCAACCAGCATGACGGTCAGGACCAGAAGCAGCAGGCGCTGGGTCAGCGAAAAACGAATCAGGGCGGCCAGCATTATTCTGTTCCGACGCCGGTCAGCAGGGCCTTGAGGCCGGAGAGCCCCTTGACCGCCACCCGTTCGCCCGCCTTGACGCCATCAATCACCACACTGTCGCCGCCCTGGCTGATGACCCGGATCGGCCGCACTTCAAAGCGAAGGTTCTCGTCTGTGCCCCTGGTCTGGACGAAGGCGAGCGCTTTGCCCTCATTGCGGATCAATACCGATGCCGGCAGACGCTGGCCTCGATCCTGAGCAATGCCACCGGCAATTTCGACTTCAATGACCTGTCCCGGACGCAAGCTGTCGGCGCCATTGCTCACCAGGGCACGCAGCAAAACGGTCTGGCTGGCGGCGTCAACGGCGCGGCCGATGCTGATCAGTTTGCCGCCGACCTCGCTATGGGCAACCCTGACCGCCATGCCTTCCTTGAGCGTTTCGGCGAAATCGACCGGTGCCTGAATTTCCAGCCAGAGCGGTGAGAGTTTGGCGATGCGGTAGATCAGCGTTGCCGCTTCGAGGCGCTGACCGAGTTGCACACTCTGTTCCAGTACTACGCCATCGATTGCTGCGGTCAACGCTAAAAAACCGCCTAATTTGCCTGGCGCTACTCCCGCCAGCGCCAGTGCCTGCCGCCGTTCGCTGGCCCTGGCACCCGCCTGGCTGGCCGCAGCCCGGCTGCCTTGCAGGCGGGATTCGGCGATCAGGCCTTCGCTGAAAAGCTGCTCATCACGTTTGAGATTTTGTTGCAGCAAGGCCGCCTGGCTATCTGACTGCAAGGCATCGCGCTGCAACTCCAGCGCCTGCGGGCTGGCCAGATGAGCGACCACCTGGTCCTTTTTGACCGACGAACCGGGCGCCACCGCCAGCATTACAACCATGCCGGCAACCGGCGCGGCAACCACCCGCATCTGTTCATTGGGCACAAGCACACGCGCCGGCAGGGTGCCGGGTCGTGTTGCGCCAGCCTCACCGACCAGCATCGTTTCGATGCCCAGTGCCTTGGCTTGTGCGACTTGAAGAACAATAGGTTCCGCCGCGCCGGCCAGGCCGGAAAAGACAAACGGAACAATCATGGAGAGGCGCTGGAAAACGGTCATGGCTTGGCTCACAAAACGTCAGATGCCAAGTCTAGTGATGCTCGCTTAAGCCTTCCTTAAGAGGGGCTTGATCGTCGTTCATGATGGCCTTCAATAAGGAATCGCTACTCAGGGTAGTCGCTGCGTGGGGATCGGGCTGACCATCGCATTAATTTCGTGCACGTTGAACAGGGAGGCTCGCCGTTACACGTTGCTACAAAGGATTGTCATCGCAAGCATCTACCGGATCGTTATGTGGGCATAGCAACTTAAAACCGATGGAAGACATCATGATCCGTAATCCGAACACCGAATCCACGTTATTCATTCAGTCGCTCGAAGTGGCTGGCGTCGCGATCAGCAACGAGCGCGAAGTGATTGAGCGCCTCGAAGAAGCGCGCGAATGGCATTACGCATTCACCACGCTAGTGAAACAAGGGCAGCGGATCGGCATCAGCTTCCTCGCCAACCCAGGCATGCAATCGGCTGAGTTGCAG
>CAYWNX010000073.1:0-9760 GCA_964459735.1 uncultured Dechloromonas sp.
CATTACAGGATTGCTGAAGGCGCTGATGGCGAGTAGTACATAAAGCACCCAAGGCTTTGGCTGTAAACGTTTTAACCTTGAGTGCTTCATACAATTTTCCTTATAGACGCCAGATGTCAATACCTGAGTCGGCAAAGGCTGCCGCATCGAACATGCTCTTCACATCGGTGATGACGCCATCCTTTTGGAGTTTAGACAAGAAATCGACACTTGGCCGAATTTTGAATTCACGATGGTTGACCGCAGCAACGATTGCTGCAGCCTTGGGTAGGTCATCCCAGGCAACAAGATCCACACCATATTCATGGTGCGCTTCCTTGGTATCGGCGACAGGGTCATGAACGACGACTTTGGCGCCGTAGGATTCAAGTTCGCGAATGACGTCAATAACGCGCGAGTTGCGCAGATCTGGGCAGTTTTCCTTGAAGGTCAGGCCAAGAACGATGATCGGGCAATCCTTGACCGGGTGGCCTCTGCGAATCAGTTGTTTGATGGTTTTTTCCGCGATGAACTTGCCCATTCCATCGTTGATACGTCGGCCGGCCAGGATAACTTCCGGGTGATAGCCCAGTTTCTGAGCTTTGTGCGTCAGATAATAAGGGTCAACGCCGATGCAGTGGCCACCGACCAAACCGGGTCGGAAGGGCAGAAAATTCCATTTGGTGCCCGCTGCCTGCAGAACTTCCAATGTGTCGATGCCGATCTTGTCAAAAATGATCGCCAGTTCGTTCATTAGTGCAATATTCAGGTCGCGCTGGGTGTTTTCAATCACCTTGGCGGCTTCGGCAACCTTGATATTGGAGGCTGGGTAAACGCCGGCAGTAATGATGCTGCCGTAGATTTCCTTGACTGTAGCGAGTGTTTCCGGGGTATCACCTGACACGACCTTGACGATTTTGGTCACCGTCCGTTCCTTGTCGCCTGGATTGATACGTTCCGGTGAATAGCCGACGAAGAAGTCTTTTTTCCAGGTCTTGCCCGATTCGCGCTCAATGATCGGGATACAGACTTCCTCGGTTGCGCCCGGGTAAACAGTCGATTCAAAGACAACGATGGCGCCTTGCTTGAGATTCTGGCCGACCGCTTTCGACGAGCCCAGCAACGGTCTGAAATCTGGCTGGTGAGCATCGTCGACAGGGGTAGGCACGGCAACGATAACGAAATCCGCTTCCTTCAATGCCGCCGGATTTGTGCCGACTTCAAGCAGCGTGGCAGCCTTTAGATCGTCACTACTGACTTCGCCGGTAGGGTCGATGAAACGCTTGTAAGACTCAACTTTCTCAACCGAAAGGTCAAAACCAATCGTCCGGAATTTTTTTCCGAACTCGACGGCGAGTGGCAAACCCACGTAGCCCAAACCCACTACTGCGATGGTTGTCATTTTTTACCTGTTAATAAAGAGTGAAAAGCGTAGATAGGAAATGTTAAAGCTCTTTTTGTAACTTGCTGACCTCAGCCTGGTTGGGGAATTTGTCCCCCAACTTTGCTATCGCATCTAATTCCTTGCGGGCCTCCTCCTTCTTGCCGGTGCTGATCAGAACTTTGGCCAGATTGAACTGAATGGCAGCAGCTTGTGGTGCAAGGCTGAGGGCTTTGCGCAAAAGTTCGATCGCCTTGTCGGTCTCTCCCTTGTTGGCCAGCAGCATGGCCAGCGTGTCCATAAAAGGCGGCTGATTCGGCGCTAACTGATTGGCTTTCTCGGCGTACTCGATTGCTTTTGGCGCCTTGAGTTGCCCTGAAACCCAGGCCATGTTGTTCAATACCAATGGGTTATTGGGTTGGATATCAAGTGCTGTTTGGTAATGCTGTACCGCCTGTGGGTATTCCTTGCGTGCTGTTGCAATGTCTCCCAGGTGAAGGCGGAAGGCCATATCTTTTGGGTGCTCTTTATTCCAGCTTGAGGCCATTTTTGCGGCTTCAGCCGTATTTCCGGACGCAAGCAGGGCAGAGTGCAATTTGATCGCCAATTCCGGTACTGCAACTTGTTTCAGACCATTTTGGTAAGCCTTGATGGTGTCTGGCCAAGCTTTTTGAGAGGCGTAAATGTCACCTTCCAACGCAAAGCCGATAGCCTCTTTCGGTCTTTGTTTTTGAACCTGACGAGCAATGTTCAATGCATCGTTGGGTTTTTTGGCATCTAGCGCCAGAAAGATCAAACCACGTTGTGCTTCGATCAGATCAGGCTTGATTTCAAGTGCTTTCTTGAGATTTTTCGTCGCCTCATCCTTGTTTTTATTGGCCAGATTAATCTCAGCCAGACGCATCTGGGGAAGCGGCGAACTCGGCTGCATTGCAGCAATCTTGCCATAGGTGGTCAATGCCTGATTGAAATCACCAGAAAACTGTTGAGTGCGCCCGAGGGCATACAGGATTTCCGGCTTTTCCGGAATGGCTGCCGAGGCGTCATTTGCTGCGGTCAACGCCTTTTTCGCGTCTTTTTGATTGAGGTAGTACTGGATTAGCGCCAGACGTGGTGCAACTTCGCTCGGTTGAGCGGCAACTGCCTTGCTGATCAGGCCGGATACTTCATCGGCTGTGCCACCGGCAGCAGCCCGAAGTTCGGCCAGGGCAAGCATGGCCTGAACATTCTTGGGGTCGGCAGCCAATACTGATTCAAAACGTTTGCGCGCCTCTTCCGGTTTCTTCTCGGTTAGATCAATCATCGCAAGACCGGCAGCAGCGGGGAAAAAGCCTGGATTGATGGCCAGTGCCTTCTCAAAGCTTTGGCGAGCCCCTTTAATATCTTTCTTGCCAAGCAAGGTGCGACCGCGAAGATTGTGCGTCGTTGCGTTATCCGGCTGCTTTTTTTCCAGGCTGTCAATCGCTTTAAGTGCCTTGTCCGGCTGATTGGTACGTAGATAGGCAGCGATCAGCGCCTGGTCCGCCGTGATCCCCTTGTCGGTCGAGGTAATCTGTTCGAGTTCCTCGAAGCCGCCAGCAGTATCGCCTTGCGCCATGTGCGCGAGGGCGAGCGAGGTTTTCTTGGCAGAATTATCGGGATCGAGTTTGCTTGCTTTGGCAAAATAGTCAGCTGCTTTTTTGGTGTCGCCATTCTGCAGGTAAGTTTGTCCAGCGAGACTCAGGAACGAGGCGTCTTTCTCGATGCGATCCAGAACCGGTTGAAGTGTGGCAAGGGCTTTTTCTGGCTGGCCGGCACGCAGGTAACTTGAGATTAACAGCCTGCGTGCCAGTGCCAGTTCCGGTACTAGCTGTATTGCTTTGCTCAAGTAGGTCTCAGCCTGAATGTAGGAACGCAACTGATATTCAACCGCGCCAGCAAGTTGCAGGCCGCTAGTATTGTTAGGTGAAATTTTTAGTAGTTGCTGCGTCAATTCACGCGCTGCTTTGTAATCCTTGCGCTGATAGGTTGCCTGGGCATCCAGATAAATGGTTTGCGGATGTCTGGGGGCTACTTTCTTCAAGGCTTCAATCTGTTTAGCGGCGTCGTCCATTTTCTGCTGCTGGAACAGGGTGGAAATTATGGCTGAATGAGCCTGCAGGAAATCTGGCTTTGCCTCAATAGCCTTGCGGTAAAGCGTCAACGCATTCTCTGGATTACCCTTTGCCGCCTGTAGTGAACCGCTCAGCAACAGCGCGTCGTGATTTCTCGGGTCTTTAGCCAAGACCTCATCGACAATGCGTTGCGCCTCATCAAAATTTTTACTGCCCGCCTTGTAGCGAGCGTTGGCCAGTTGAGCAGGTGCATAGTCAGGCTTGCTGGCCAGTGCAGCAGCCAGTTCTGCCTCTGCCGCCTCTCTGTTGCCCTGGGCGGCATAAGCAGCACTCAGTGTGGTTTTTAGAGAGGCGAGCGGTTCACCGGTGGGTACCTCCATTTTGGCAAACTCGTCGGTTACTTTCTTCGCTTGGCCGGTTGCCAGCAAGGCTCTGGCCAACAGCGGAATGGTTTGCTCACTGGCATATTTTCGCTCAAGTGCCTTACGCAGTTCGACCTCGGCGCCAGCTAAATCACCGCTTTCAAAAAGCGCTTTGCCCAAAAGAAAGCGTGCTTCGGCTAGATTCGGGTCTTGTTGCAAGGCATTTTTTAACTGAATCACAGCTGCTTTGCTGTCATTCTTGGCTAAAAAATCCTTACCTGAAGCAATCAGTGATTCAGGATTGTCGCCACTGCAGCCACCGAGAAAAGCCGTTAGCAGAGCGGCGGAAATGGTGCTGGAGATAATAGAGCTACGTTTTTTCATGGACGTTTCCTTCGAATATGGGCGTCTATTTCAAACCCAGACGATGCATGAGGTCATAAAGAGTAGGGCGGCTGACGCCCAGAATTTCGGATGCGCGCACGACGTTGCCATTGGCGCGGCCCAAGGCGGTAACTACCGCATTGCGCTCGGCTTCGTCACGAATGCGGCGGAGATCGATGAATTCGGATTCGTTGGCATTCACTTGATCGAGGCCGATATCTTCGCGGGTGATCTGCAAGCCGTCGGCCATGATGACCGCTCGCTTGATGCAATTTTCAATTTCGCGAACATTGCCTGGCCAAGTGTGTAACTCAATCGCACGTGTCGCATCTTCGGAAAGCGTCATGTTGCCGCGGTTTTGTTCCGCCGAAAATCGACGGACAAAGGCATGCGCCAGCAAGGTAGCATCTCCCTTGCGCTCCCGTACAGGTGGAATATCGATGACGATTTCGGCAAGGCGATAGAAGAGATCTTCGCGGAACCGCCCTTCCTTAATCAGCACCTTGAGATCCTGGTGAGTTGCGCAGACGATACGCACATCCACCGGGATTTCCTGCCTGCCGCCTAGGCGTTCAATGACGCGTTCCTGCAGGAAGCGCAGGAGCTTGGCCTGTAGCGCGTGGGGCAAATCACCAATTTCATCCAGCATCAGTGTGCCACCGTTGGCACTTTCAATTTTGCCAGGCGTGGTTTTTGCCGCACCGGTGAATGCACCTTTTTCGTAGCCGAAAAGCTCACTTTCAAGCAGATTGTCGGGGATTGCTGCACAGTTGATGGCGACAAAACGCTCATTTTTTCGCGGAGAGGCCTCGTGCACACCACGTGCCAATACCTCTTTACCGGTCCCGCTTTCACCCAGCAATAACACGGTTGCACTGCTATTGGCGACCTTCTCGATCGTGCGGCAAACCCGCAACATTTCGGCATTGCGGGTGAGAAGGCCGGCTAGCGCCGGCGGATGTTGTGCCGCTTGCAGGCGACGGTTCTCCTGTTGCAGATCGTAAAGCCGAAACGCCCGCTCAATCGTTAACGCCAGAAGCTCAGGTTCGAACGGTTTGGCGAAAAAATCATAAGCGCCCAAGCCGATTGCCCGAAGTGCGTTGGCGCGATCATTTTGGCCGGTAAGAACAATTACCTTCGTGTCGGGAGTTGCAGCGAGAATTTGCTCAAGCAGCCGAAAGCCCTCGGAAACGGAATCGGCATCCGGCGGCAAGCCGAGGTCCATGGTGACAACAGCTGGATTGTGCCGATGAATCTGGGTGAGCGCGCTTTCACGATCTCCTGCGGTCAACGTCTCAAATTGGTCAAAAGACCAACGCAATTGCTTTTGCAGTGCCGGATCATCTTCAACGATCAGCAGGGTGCGGGGCTTTTCGGTTCTCACGCGTGATCCTTTTGGCGCAAGTCGGATTCCGTTCGTACATCAAAAAGAGGGAGGATCATCGTAATTCGTGTTCCTTGATCAGGTTCGCTGTCCACCAGCATTTCGCCGCCCAATTCGCGGATGTACTGCGCGCTTTCATAAGCGCCAATCCCCATGCCAGATTGCTTTGTGCTCTGAAACGGTTTGAAGAGGCGTTCGCGGATAAATTCCGGGCTCATGCCATGACCGGTATCGCCCACCTCAAGTGCCGCCCGATCCCCCCGTTTTTCCAGAGAAACCCAGACGCTGCCCGTTGGGTTCGTAGCGTCGAGGGCATTCTGTACAAGATGACCAATCACTCTTTCCAGACGATCTTCATGGCCACGGGTGGCTACTCGATCGTGCAATTTGATCTCGACAGATCTTCCCTGATCCATTTTTTCTTTCTGTATACGCTGAATGACATCTGGAAGATTAACACCACAAGCCGTGCCAGGGGGAGTGGCCCCCTCACGCAACTGCATCATCAGTTGCCGCATACGCTCTACCGAGTGCTCCACCGTCATCAGCATGTCTTCCTGAAATTCCGGGTTGGCGCGGTGACGTTCGGCATTTTTTAACATCAGTGAAAGCTGGGTGACGATATTTTTCAGGTCATGTACGACAAAGGCGGACATCTTGTTGAAAGCATCGAATTTGCGTGCCTCAAGCAAGGCTTCAGTCGCCTGCATTTTGGCCAGAAAACCAGCGGCCTGACTACCCGCTGTGCGTAGTAGGTCGTTAACCTCCCAATTAACGTCGATTCGGGTTCGGGAACTTGCCAATACGACGAAACCGATCATCTGATGGCCAACCATTAGCGGAATCAACAGCCAAGCATTTGGAATCTCTGATAACCAGTATGGGATTGCCAAATCACCATAGCGGCCCGGGTAGCAACGATATTCCTCAAGATTGATGACCCAGCCGCTGCTCAACAGGAAACCGGCCAGCGAGGAATCAAGAGGCTCTTCAGTTGCGCTAGCCGGAATATTCCAACGGGCTGTCTGGCGGTAACATTCCTGTCCCCCCTCCTGAAGCCACAGACCACCAGCTGGACTCTCAACCATATTTGCCAAGCCACGAATTACCTGTTGCCCCATTGCTTGTGGCGAATCCTGAGCCGATAGCGTTTGGGTGAAGCGCAGCCACTCTTCGCGGTAATCATAGCGATAGCTGAAAAAATGCTTGCCGACCAGAACTCGCATCTTGGCACGCATGGAACCCGATACGACAAGAATCCCAAGGCTCAGAACACCTGCACAGACCAGTGCCAGCTGCAGTGCACGCCCCCAGTTGCCGCCGAAATAGCGAACGTAGTAACCAACGCCCGCCATAAACAACAGATAAATACCGGCAGCGAGTAGCGTGGCGGAGTGGACAGCGGCTTTTTGCGATAGACGTATTTTGGCCGTCCAGTCACGGCTGCGCAGGCTGGCGAGAACCAGGAGTGGAATGGTCATGGCATGGATAAAGCCACGAATGGTCAGTGCGTCACCGTCGATTCGGTTGAACATCAATGCATCGGAAAATAGATAGATATCGAAGATGAACTGGCCTGCCAGGCCGAGGCAAAGCGGCTTGATGTTCCAGGCTGAATCATCCGAAATGGCACGGAACAATTGCTCGACCAGCATCAGGCCAAGTACCGGCATCACCAAGGCATGGAACAAGGCTGTTCTTAACCATTGATCGGCAGGTAGCAAACCAAAAAATAGGGAAAGTTGTAACGCCACGCCGCCCAGTACAGTTATCCAACAGGCGGGTATCAGCCAACCTGGAAGCAAGGCCTCGTTTGGTGTTTTCCCGGCATTCGGGATTAACAGAAGAACGAGAAAGGCGTACCAGGCAGCGTGCCGAAATATATCGCTGAGTGAGGCTGAAAGTACCAGAAAGGGGTTACTGCCTGGCGCTCCAAGAAAGGAAAAACTTGCCCATATTGCCGAAAAAAACACCGCAATGAGCATCATCCTGGCGCGAAGGCTGGCATGCCATTCACGATCAAATGACAATAGAAAAGCCGCCAATAGCGCATAGGTGCCTGCGGCAACCCCAAAGCTCCAGGCGATCAGTGATGCCGATTCAGTATCCATGTACGCTTGATAAAAAACGCCACGGAAGGCGTGGCGTTGTATGGTTTATTGAGCGCCTTTGCCCGTGAGGACGACGCCTATCGTCTCAAAGAGGACCAGAATATCCAGAAACAACGAATGGTTCTTGACGTAATAGAGATCGTACTGGAGTTTTTCAGCAGAATCTTCAACCGTGGCGCCGTAATGGTAGCGAACTTGGGCCCAGCCGGTGACGCCTGGCTTGACGCTGTGCCGAACGGCGTAAAAAGGAATCTCTTTTGTCAGCTGGTCGACAAAGAAAGGGCGTTCCGGGCGGGGACCAACCAGGCTCATGTCGCCTTTCAGTACGCTGAAAAGCTGGGGCAGTTCGTCAATCCGAAGTTTGCGAATAATTTTGCCGACCTTGGTCACACGGTCATCCTGCGCTTTTGCCCAAACTGGTTTGCCATCCTTCTCGGCATCGCGACGCATGCTGCGGAACTTGATGACATTAAACAAGCGGCCATTTAGTCCGACACGCTCCTGGCGGTAAAGAATGGGGAACCCATTTTCAACAACAATCGCCAGGGTAGCGATAGCCATCACCGGCAAGGCGAGCAGAATAAGAATTGTGGCGCAAAAGATATCAAAAACGCGTTTGACAATTGTCCGTGCAGTTCCCTGACTGAAGCCATCCCCAAAAATAAGCCAGCCCGCATAGAGTGATTCGAGACGAATCTGGCCCAGCGTTTGCTCAAAATGACTTGCCAGATCCAGTACGCGAATTCCTTGCAATTTACAATCAAGCAATTCGCGTAGGGGCATTGCACCGCCACGACGTTCCGTGACAGCTACGACAATTTCTTTCACCTTTAGATTAATGGCAGTGTCAGTCAGTGATTTTTTGCTGGTGATGACCAAGCGACTGGGGACAGACATTTCTTCTTCGTTGGAACTGGGGAAAAAACCCATAATTTCAGCCGACGGGTCGGACTTGTTCAGCGCACGCTTGACGGCCAAAGCCCGGGTGCCGGTTCCGAATACAAGAATTCGGCGAGTCAGCATATTGGAAGTTGGCGCATGAGAAGCGCTGACGCGGGTTACCAACATACCAAAAACGGCTGACATGGCTGATAACTGAAGGAATTCCTGGCTTACACCAGCTAACGGAAGAATGGCAAATATCCCATAAGCAACCGGTACCGCAAGATAAAGAGAGAGCACCGCACGAGCTCGGCTCTCCATTACTGTGCGCTTGTTGAATCGCTGATAAAATCCGAGCCAGGAGTTGATCACTAGCATGGCGGCACCAAGCAGGCATGCAAAAATCATAACTTGCTGGTGGTTGATGGGGAGGCCGCTACCCACCCACATGATTGCGATGATTATGCCGACTATTACGAAGGAGAAATCGAACAGCATTTGGCCTAATACACGCCAGCGTAACCAGTGATTAAACATGCGGATCATGATCAGACTCCGTCCTTAAGCCGTAAATTATTGCTACTAAAAGCAGATTTTGCTGCAAATGGCAGCACCAGATGTTGAGAGGTGTTCCTCAATTTCGCTTGCTCTTGGTTGGCAATTTGTTATAGCCAATTGTATGAGTCGCGAAAAATCTTCTCTGTGCAGTATTTCACGGTGGATTGAAGTGCGTGTTGATGAGCCAAATCAGTAGTAAAGGAGATGTTAAACAAGTTGAACTGCCCGGCACGATGATATTAGAACTGGGACTCCATTTTACGCTTCCGATTATGGCAACAGATTACGACTGAATTAAAAAGTGATGGATTAGTCGTTAAATCCTATGTTTGAATATTGCAAATTCATGTGAATTTTGTATTTTTTTTGGCATAAAAACGTATTTGTCAAAATGCATCCGTCGAGTTCTCAAAGGGGGCCAATCAATTGGCCCCTCTATGTGTCTTCAAACTAATATTTCAACCGGTGCCGGGTGCCCGAGAAATCCATGTGGGCTGGCGCTGGCACCGTAGGCGCCGGACTGAAAAATTACGACGAGATCACCAAGCTGGGAAACGGGAAGTTCCATGCGGTCAGCCAGCAGATCGAGCGGGGTGCATAGCGGCCCGACGACTGAGACGATTTCT
>CAYWNX010000074.1:0-9675 GCA_964459735.1 uncultured Dechloromonas sp.
GCCCGACCTTCGGCGCGCGCCAGGCGAACAGCGCCAGCGAGCTGCCGATGACGGCGACCAGGAAGATCAGGATGAAGATGCCGCGCCGTGGATCGGTGGCGAAGGCATGCACCGAGGTGAGGACGCCGGAACGGACGAGGAAGGTGCCGAGCAGCGACAGCGAGAAGGCGGAAATCGCCAGCAGCACCGTCCAGTTCTTGAAACTGCCACGTTTTTCCGTGACGGCCAGACTGTGAATCAGCGCCGTGCCGACCAGCCAGGGCATGAAGGAAGCGTTTTCGACCGGGTCCCAGAACCACCAGCCGCCCCAGCCCAGTTCGTAATAAGCCCACCACGAACCCATCGCGATGCCGAGGGTCAGGAAGATCCAGGCAGCCATCGTCCAGGGGCGCGACCAGCGCGCCCAGGCGGCGTCAAGCTGACCTGAAAGCAGCGCCGCGATGGCAAAGGCGAAGGCCACCGAGAAGCCGACGTAGCCCATGTAAAGCAGTGGTGGGTGAATGACCAGACCGAAGTCCTGCAACAGCGGATTCAGATCCTTGCCTTCCACGGCGCCGGGCAGCAGGCGATCGAAGGGATTGGAGGTGATCAGGATGAAGAGCATGAAACCGAAGGCGACCAGACCGAGCGTGCCGAGGACGCGGGCACCCATGGTATCGGGCAACTGGCGGGAAAGCATGGCAACGCCGAAGGCCCACCAGGTCAGCATCAACATCCACAGCAGCAGGGAGCCCTCATGGCCGCCCCAGACTGCCGCGATGCGGTATTGGAGAGGTAGCAGCGAATTCGAGTGCTGGGCGACGTAGACCACCGAGAAATCGTTATTGACGAAGGCGTGCGCCAGACAGACGAAAGAGAAAGTGACCAGCAGGGCCATCGCACTGGCCGCCGGCCGGGCCACTGCAACCCAGGCCAGGCGGTTGGTATGGGCGCCGATCAACGGCAAGGTGCCGAGAATGAGGGCGACGATGGCCGCGAGAATGAGAGCGAAATTACCGAGTTCGGGGATCATGTTTACCTCAGATGATCAATTTGATAACGGGCTCAATAACCCGGCTTGGCGGCCGGGCTTGCAGCAGGTGCCTCAGTTGCCTTGCCGCCAGCGGCGGCCCTTGCTTGCGCATCATTCACCGCTTGGGCGGCTTCCGGCGGCATGTAATTTTCGTCGTGCTTGGCCAGCACTTCGCTGGCGGTAAAGCTGCCATCGGCGACCAGCTTGCCCTGGGCGACGGCGCCTTTGCCTTCCATGAAGAGGTCGGGCAGGATGCCCTTGTAGTTCACGGTGATGTCTTTTTCAGTGTCGGTGATGATGAAGGCGATGGTGACGCCGTCGGCCTGACGGCTGATGCTGCCTTCCTTGACCATGCCGCCGATGCGGAAGATCTTGTCCTGCGGCGCCTTGCCGGCGGCGATGTCAGTTGGTGTGATGTAGAGGGCGATATTGCTGTTCAGTGCGTTGAGGACCAGTGCCGCGATGATGCCGATGATGGCGAGGGCGCCACCGATCAGTGCCAGCTTCTTGTGACGGGATTTCATACAGCGGTATTCCTTTGGTCAGCGCGCGCTTCAGCACGCAATTGGCGCTTCAAGCGAGCGATCAAGGTCTTTTGATTGCGGATGGCGACAATCGGTTCAATCGCCATGATCAGGGCGGTGACGCCGAAGGAGCCCCAGACGTAAAAACCATAGCCGCCCATGGCGAGAAAGTCGGAAAAACTCTTCCAGTAGATCATTTTTGATCTCCGGTCAGCAGCGCCTTCGCCCAGTCGGTGTGACGTTCGCGTTCGAGCATGATGCTGCGGGCACGGACCAGTGCCACGGCGATGGAATACATCCAGAAACAGAAGGCCATCAGCAACATGCCCCAGAGCATGGTGGTTGCCATCGACGATTTGGTCAGATTGATACTGGAGCCCTGGTGCAGGGTGTTCCACCATTTGACCGAGAAATAGATGATCGGGACATTGACCACGCCGACCAGCAGCATCAGGCCGCCGGCCTTGTCGGCCCGGCGGACATCGTCGATGGCTGCGGTTAACGCCATATAACCGATATAAAGGAAGAGCAGGATCAGTTCGGAAGTCAGGCGGGCATCCCAGACCCACCAGGCGCCCCACATCGGTTTGCCCCAGAGGGCGCCGGTCCAGAGCGAGATGAAGGCCATCAGCGCGCCAGTCGGCGCCAGCGCCTGCGCCATCATGCCCGACAACCGGGTGTTGAAGGCGAGGCCGATGGCGGCCCAGAAAGCCATCACTAGATAGATGAACATCGACATCCAGGAGGCCGGGACGTGGATGAAAATGATCCGGTAGCCTTCGCCCTGCTGGAAATCGGTCGGCGCGACGAGCATGCCGACCCATAGCCCGGCCAGGCCGAAGATGACGGCCAGTGCGGTAAACCAGGGAATCAGCCGGCCGGCCAGCGGGTAGAAGGTGGCCGGTGAGGCAAAGCGGTAGAGGTTAAAGCGATCTTTCATTCGAGGGCGATCTTCAAGGCAGCGGCTGTCGCCCAGGGGGCAAAGCCAAGTGAGGCAAAAGTCAGGGCGGCGAGCAGGGAAAGGTGACCTTCCCCCCCGAGACCGGCCACCGTGGCATCGACTGCGCCGGCGCCGAATATTAGCACCGGGATGTAAAGCGGCAACACCAGCAGGGAAAGCAGTACGCCGCCGCCGCGCAAACCCAGCGTCAGCGCTGCGCCGATGGCGCCGATACCGGACAGCGCCGGCGTCCCGAGCAGGATGGCGCCGGTCAGGACGAGCAGGGCGTCGGCCGAGAGATCGAACTGGATGCCGAGTACCGGGGCGATCAGCGCCAACGGCAGGCCGGAAACCAGCCAGTGAGCGATCACTTTGCCTGTAACGACCAGGCCGAGCGGATGCGGGGAAAGGGCCAGTTGTTCCAGTGTGCCGTCGCGGTGATCGTCGGCGAACAGGCGGGGCAACGACAACATGGTGGCGAGCAGGGCGGCGACCCACAGCACGCCGGGGGCGAGTTTGCGCAGCAGATCCGGTTCCGGCCCGATGCCGAGCGGAAACAGGCTGACTACGATGATGAAGAAGAAGATCGCCGAGACGATGTCCGCCTGCCGGCGCATGGCCAGCTTGAGATCGCGGTGGATCACCGCAGTGACAATTTTCAACATGAGCGACTCTCTCTCAACTGAGCCGCAATTCGCGCACGGCGCCGGCCGCAATATCGACGTGCTGGTGTGTCGTCATCACGGCCAGGCCGCCGCGCTGCAGATGGCCGGAAATGATGCCGGCCAGCCAGTCGACCGCGGCCACATCGAGCGCCACGAAGGGTTCGTCGAGAATCCACAATGGGCGTTTTTCCTTGACCAGCCGGGCCAGCGCGACGCGTCGCTTCTGGCCTTGCGAGAGATAGCGGCAGGCCAGGTCTTCGCGGCCGGCCAGGCCGACCTGTTCCAGCGCGTCGATGGCGTCGTCTTCGGAGAGTTCTTCATCTGCCAGGCGCGCTGCGGCGAGCAGGTTTTCCAACGGCGTCAATTCTTCCTTGATCGCGTTCAGGTGGCCGAGGTAGCAGAGATTGGCGCGGAATTCGTCAGCCAGAGTCTTGATCGACTCGCCTTTCCAGCGGATTTCGCCGCTTTCCGGTGGCAACAGGCCGATCAACATGCGCAACAGGCTGGTCTTGCCGGAACCGTTTTTGCCTTGCAGATAGAGCAGTTCGCCCGCTTCGAGCCGAAAGCCGAGGCCGGCAAACAGGCGGCGCTCGCCGCGCACGCATTCCAGATTGTCAGCTTCAAGCATCAGGGAAAAACCGAAAGGAATCAGCGGCAAATTATGAACGCGCCAGTGTACCGGCAGATTGACGGGAATCAAACAAACGCGGCGGGCTCTTCAAGGAAATTTTATTTGCGCGGCAATGAGAATTTCGGCCTGAATGAGATGGATGTGCTCGGTGAGCGCAGCGCTGGCTGTATCAAGGTCGATTTTTTGCTGATTGAAAGCCAGCATGTCGCCCGCCGAGTGTCGCTCGATCAGTTCACGGCCAATCTCATGCAATCGATAATGGGCAGCCTCGATGTTTTTGAAGCCTTCCAGGCCGGCATAGCGTTCGCTGCCGAGGCCGTAGTACCAGTGACCGAAGCGGCATTTGCGGTGGTTCAATTCAGGTTGTGGTGCATTGTCGTCAGGGGTGTCGAGATAGGTATGCAGGGTGCTCACCCAGCGTTTGTGGTCAGCCTCGGCAATCATCATCGGGAGATCTTCACGCGACCAGTTGAAAGCCGTCGCCAGGTTCCACAGCTCATCGCAGCGGAACTTTTGAATCCAGCCGGGCAATGATTCAGCCGGCATCGGGCGGGCGATGCCGTAGCCTTGAGCGTGATCGCAACCGAGCAGCAACAGGGCGAGGCCATGCTCGACGGTTTCGACCCCCTCGGCAATGACCTTGCGCTTGAAAGCCTGGGTCAGGCCGATGACGCCTTCGACGATGGCCAGGTCTTCCGGATCGTCGAGCATGCCGCGCACGAAGGACTGGTCGATTTTCAGCACATCGGCCGGCAGGCGGCGGAAATAGGTCAGTGAGGAATAGCCGGTGCCGAAGTCGTCGAGGGCGAAGCTGACCCCGAGCTGGCGGCATTCCGTAAAAAGCTTGGCGACCAGCGCGATATCTTCGAGGACGGCGGTTTCGAGAATTTCCAGTTCGAGCCGGCCGGGCAGGACGTGCGGGTGGGCGGCCAATAATTCGCCGAGCCGCTGCGCAAAGCGGGGGTTTTGCAAATGGTTGCCGGCAATATTGATGCTGAGCGAAAAGTCGAGGCCCTGAGCCACCCAGGCGTCCAGTTGGCGCAACGCTTCACGGATCACCCAATCGCCCAGCTCGATGGCCAGTTCGCTGCCTTCGACGGCCGGCAGAAAGTCGCCGGGGAGGAGCAGGCCGCGGGTCGGGTGGTGCCAGCGAATCAAGGCTTCGGCACCGATCACGATGCCTTGGCGCATATTGACCTTGGGTTGGTAATAGAGCGCAAATTCGCCTTTGGCCAAGGCCTCCCGGATTTGCTCAAGCTCTTCCCGGCGGACCCGGGCGCGGCGGTCGTTTTCCGGGTCAAACAAATGGTGGCGATTGCGCCCGGCCTGCTTGGCGGCATACATCGCCTGGTCGGCATGGCGGAGCAGGGTGTCGGCATCGGAGCTGTCCTGCGGGTAGAGCGTGACGCCGATGCTGGCCGAAATGTCGATGCTGTGGCCGCCGATTTTGAAAGGTTGGGCCAGCGTGGTAATGACGCGGGCGATGGCGAGGTCGCATTCATGCAAGCCATCCAGCCCGGAAAAGAGCAACACGAACTCATCGCCACCCAGTCGGGAGGCAGTATCGCCGCCGCGCATGCAGGCCTTCAGGCGCTGGGCAACCTCGATCAGCAAGCGGTCGCCGGTGGCATGGCCGTAGAGATCATTGACCGGCTTGAAACCGTCCAGATCGAGGTAGCAGACCGCCAGTGCCTTGCCGCTACGCTCGGTTTGCGCCATGGCGAGCTGCATGCGGTCGCCGAGCAGCATGCGGTTGGGCAGCTGGGTCAGGGCGTCGAAATGGGCCAGATGTTCGAGACGTTGCTGATGTTCCTTGATCAGGGTGATGTCGGTAAAAATGCCGACGAAGTTCGAGACTTCGCCCTGACGGTCGCGTACCGTTGAAATGGTCAGCTGTTCGACGAAAATTTCGCCGGATTTCTTGCGATTCCAGACTTCGCCGCGCCAGAAACCGGCCGTGCGAATGGTCTGCCACATTTCCAGATAAAACTCGGGTGTGTGATGCCCGGATTTGAGCAGATCGGCCGTCTGGCCGACGGTTTCCTGCCGGGCGTAGCCGGTCAGCTCGGTGAAGGTGTCATTGACTTCGATGATGCGCCCGTGCGGGTCGGTAATCATGATCCCTTCATGGGCGTTGTCGAAGACGCTGGCGGCCAGTTTTTGCCGCTCCTCGGCGAGCAGGCGTTCGCTGATGTCCTGTGAAATACAGAGAATTGCCGGTGCTCCGTTCCAGTAACCCTGGACGGCGCGGGTTTCGACCATCAGCTGGCTGCCGTCGGCCCGCAGCAGCGGCAAAGGGCAACTGCTGCGCTTGCCGGCGATGATTTCACCCAGCATGGCGGCGAGCGTTTTTTGCATTTCCTGCGGGTGGACCGCAGCAATTGGCTGGCCGTTGAGGGCGCCGGGGGCGTAGCCGAGATACTCGCTGACGGCGCGGTTGTAATGCAGGATCGTGCCTGGCGGGCTGACGATAAAGAGAAAGTCGTGCAGGGCGTCGAACAGCCCGGCAATGTTTTGTTGTGCCTGTCTGGCTTCGGCTTGCGCATCGACCCGGACCAAGGTCTGGGCGAAGTGCTTGCCGAGGGATTGCAGGGCATTGGCAGTGCCATGCGAAATCTGGCTGGTATTGCGGCCGGCCAGGTTGATGCAGGCGACGGCCTGGCCGTCGACGACGACCGGTAGCACGGCCAGGCAGCGGATGCCTTCGGCCTGCAGATGCGGCGAGCGGACAAGCGCCCGATTGGCGCAGGCTTCCGAAGCTTCGACACAACTGCAAATTACCTGCCCGGCCTTGATTAACTGAACTTCCGGGGTATTGCTGGCGAAATTGCTGACGGCGGCGAAAAATGCATCGGAAAGGCCGCGATGTTCGACCAGACGGTAACTGCCATCCGGATTCTGCAAATAGATGCCGCCACATTCAAATTCCGGAAAGCGCAGTGCAATATCGAGCAGTACGGGCAGCAGTTCTTCGCGGGAGTTGCCGTTGGCCAGCGATTCGGCCAGATCGCGCTCGACCGCCATGCGCTGGGCGGCGGACTTGCGTTCGCAAATGTCCTGGACCGAGGCGATGACCACATCCTGGCCAAAATATCTGCCCGGGCGCATGCGAACCTCGGCCGGGAAAATGCGCCCGCTGGCACTTTCAGCCCAGACTTCGAGCACCTGGGGGGTGCCGGCCAGGGCGGCAGTGAAGCGTTCGCCCATTTTTGCTTCGGTGTTCAGGCCGTCGACCAGAAGGCAGCGGTAGCCCTGGCCGAGCAATGCACTGCGCGGATGGCTGGAAAGTTGCTCGGCCCGGCTATTGAGGTCGAGCAGAATGCCGTTCGAGTCGGCGACGAAGAGGGCGTCGTCAACGCTGTCAAAGATGCCGCGGAAGGTATTCAGACTGGCGGCCAGCTGGTCGGCCTGGCGATGCTGGGAGATGATCAGGGCGGCCAATTGGCTGGCCAGCCGCAACAGTTCCTGCTGTTCGTGGTCGGGCACGCGGGTGCTGGCGTGATAGGCGGCGAAAGTGCCGAGCAGTTCCCCGCTCGGCGAAAAGATAGGCTCGGCCCAGCCGGAGCTGACACCGAGGGTTCGGGCAAATTCACGGAAAATCTCGCCCTTCGGGTCGGTGAAAATGTCTTCGATGACTACTCGGCGCTGTCGGAAGGCGGCCGTGCCTGAGGCGCCGACGCCTTCGGCAATGGCAAGTCCATCGAGTGCTTTCCGGCAGGTTTCGGGCAGGCCCGGCGCGGCGCCCAGGCGCAGATGCCGGCCATCTTCACTGACCAGCAGGACCGAGCATAGGACGCCGGGCAGCTCGGTTTCCGCCGAAATGGCGATCAGTTCGAGCAAGCCCTCCAGGCGCTCGCCGCGCAGCAAGCCGGCAAGCGCCGCGTTGCGCATGACGACGGCTTCCTCGCTGCGTTTGCGCGCCGAAATATTGCGGGCAAAGCCGACAGTGCCGAGAACCTGGCCCGCCGCATCGAGGACCGGCGCCTTGTAGGTTTCATGCCAGGCACGAGTGCCGTTGGTGATGATTTCCTCGATCACGTATTTCTTTTCACCGCTCGCCATTACCTCGGCGTCGTCCGCCCGGAAGTGTTCGGCCAGTTCGGGCGGATAGTAATCGCCATCGTTCTTGCCGAGCATGGCTGTGCTTGACGGTTCGCCGACCGAGTTGGCCATGTGGCGATTGACCGTGAGGAAACGCGACTCGGTGTCCTTGAGCCAGACGAGGTAGGGGAAGTTGTCGAGCAGTGCCCGTTGATAGCGTTCGTTGCGCTGTATCTCCTCACGCGCGGCGGCGTTGGCGGCGGTCAGTTCAATCCGGTCAGTCAGTGCATCATCGAGCAGATCGAGTTCCAGCGGCCGGACCAGGCAGTGTTCAGTGAGCAGGCCGAGCAGCCGATTGCTGCGGTCAACCACGGCCAGGTGCCGAAAACCGCTATCGAGCATTTGCTGTGCGGCCTCGCTGAGGGGCGAGTCGATCTGCACGCTGGCGACCGGGTGGCTCATCACGTCGCCGAGCCGGGAACTGCCCTCGTTGCCCAGGAAGAGGCGAACGACATCGCGTTCGGTGACAATGCCTAGCGGGGTGTCGCCAGCGACGACAAAGACGCAACTTTGCCGCGTCAGCGTCATTGCGGCGAGTGCGCTATCGAGCGTGGCATCAACCGGCAGGCGCGGAAAGTCGTGCTCCATCAGCGTGTCGACATTATTCAGCCGACTGAAAAAATCCAGCCCGAGGTGGCGGTGAAAATCGGTTTCGGTCACGACACCCAGCGGTTTGCCTTGCCGGTCGGTGACGACGAGGTGACGGATGCCACGCAGAGCGGCGCTGCGATAGGCGCTGCGGAAATCCATTTCCCCGCTGACCGTATGCACCGGGCTGCTCATCAGCGTCGTGATGCATTGTGTCGCGTCGTGATGTTGGCGCATCGCCCGCAGGATGTCGCGCTCGGTGACGATGCCGAGCACCTTGTCATGCTCGATGACGATCACCGAGGAAATGCGTGAACCCAGCATCAGCCGCGCCGCCTCGGCAATGGTGGCAGAAGGCGCGACGCGATCTGCGTGGTGTGTCATGAGTTTGGCAACGCTGGGCATGGGCTGAGGCTGTGAGTTTTTTGCAACAGTTTAGCGTTGACCGGGGCCAATTATTGACCAAGCCGCGCTTCGATCAATTCTCCCAACCCGGCCGCAGCCGGAAGGCAGATGACAAGCGGTTGAAGCTAGCGCCGGCTGACGATCAGAATTCCGGCCAGGACAAGTGCCGCGCCGATCATCTGGGCCAGCGAGATGGATTCATTGAGCAGCCACCAGCCGAAACCGATGGTGAGCAGCGGCCCGACCATGCTGAACAGCGACGAACGGCCGGCGCCGAGCCGGCGGATCGCCGCCGATTGGGCGAAGACCGGGATGATGGTGGCGAACAGCGCCATCGCCAGGCCCCAGCCGTAAACCGGCAAGGGCTGGATGAAGGCGGTCAGCGGGTGGGTGGCGGAAAAATGCAGCAACGTCACGGCCGACGACATCAGTGTGGCCAGTGCCGTGAAGCGCATGGCGCCGAGCCGGCCGATCATCGGCGCGCTGCCGGACAGGTAGATGGCGTAGGAAACGCTGGAACCGAAGACCAGCGCGCCGCCGATCCAGACATCGCGGGCGTTGTTGAGGCCGAGGTCGTGGATGAAGGCGAAACCGATGGCGCAATAACAGAGGACGAGGGCGATGCCTTCGCGTTTGGTGAAGGCCTTGCCCTGGAAGAGGACGCCGATCAGGATGGTCAGCGTCGGGTAGGTGAACAGGATCAGCCGTTCCAGCCCGGCCGAGATGTATTCGAGGCCCCAGAAATCGAGAATGCTGGCGCCGTAGTAGCCGCAGCAGCCGAGCAGGAACAGCCGGCCCCAGTCAGCGCG
>CAYWNX010000075.1:0-9506 GCA_964459735.1 uncultured Dechloromonas sp.
GTGCACGGAATGTGTGGGGCATTTCGACGAGCCCCAGTGTGTGCAGGTCTGCCCGGTCGATTGCATTCCGAAAGATCCGGATCACGTCGAAACCGAAGAGTTGCTCTGGGTCAAGTACGAAAAACTCACCGGCAACAAGCGCCCCTGAGTTTTTCGGCAGTACAACAAAAAACCCGCGAAATTCGCGGGTTTTTTGTTGCCTGTTCGCTGGCTTGAACTCAGTCTGCCAGGTCGTTGTCGAGTAGCCTTTCGCATTCCGCCATCAACGACTCGGCGAGCTCTGAATGATGGTTGGGGTCCAGTGCTTCCATCATCTCATGGGCGGTATAAAGCCCTGCTTCCCGCGAGAGTGTGGCGGCGATCTGGCGGGCCAGTTGGTCGCTCAGGGCAGATAAATGACGGCGCTCGTTGATCGGCAGTCGACGTTTTGATCGGCTCAGCCAATCGGCACTAAGTGTCGCGCCCTGGGCTTCGGTCAGCCATTGGCCGTGTTCGTAGTAGGCCGACAAACGTTCGGCAGTCAGGGCAAAAATCAGCGCGACACTGGTGCCACGGTCACTTGCCGGCAAGGGCGAGGCCTTTTGCCAATTCATCAGCTGCTTTCTTTTCCAAGGGGTTTAACGATATCACGCCGGGTTTGAGGCCGGTGACCAAGAGCCTGTGCCAACCTGGATTCAGCTGGCTGTGAATTTTGTCACTGCCCCTATTTTTGGTCGGTTATAGAGTGGAACCATGAACTGAAGAGCCAATTTTTGGCTTTGCTCAGATGGATCGCTGAGGTGTGAAATGGATAGCTCGAAAGACAAACGCTGTCGCGATGATCGGCGGGATCGGGATATCGGCCCACCGGAGGGCTGGCGCGAGCGGCGGCGCTCGGTGGAAAGGCGCTTGCCTGTGGTGTGCGAGGTTCCGTTTTCAGAGTGGCTGGCGCAATTTCGCGGCTATTCGGTGAAGACCAAAGTGGATGCCTGATCGATACGATTGGCGAAGCAGCAAAAAGGCCCCGGTTTTCAAGCGGGGCCTTTTTGCTGTCCGGGCTGTGCTGCTTGAGTTCCGTGCGGCTTACTCGTCCTTTTCGTAGACCACGTCGGCACGCCGGTTTTCGGCCCGGGATTCTTCATCGCGCCCCTTCTGTTTAGGGTGCGATTCGCCCAGCGACTTGAGAGTGATCTGCTTTTCCGGTGCGCCATGGCCGATCAGGGCCTGACGAACGTTTTCGGCGCGCTTGAGGCCAAGGAGGTCATTAAAGTCAGGCGCGCCGCGGTCGTCGGCATTGCCCTCAATCCGTACGCGGGATTTTGGATTGGCCGCCAGGTGACGGGCGTGGGCTTGCAGGGCTGGGTCGAACTCGGCACGTACGGCGGCGCTGTTGTAATCGAAATAAACGCTGCTCGGCGTCCGCAAGCCGGCCTGGTCCATCTTGGTTGCGGGTTGAGCAGCTACCGGTGCCGCTGCCGGTGCACTGTTCGTTACCGTGCTGCTGGCTGCCGCACGTGGCGGTTCCTGCAGTTCAGCGGGAACGGCTTGTCCGACCAGGCCGGGATGGACCTTGAGTTGGCCGCTTTGGGAGATGTGCTTGCTTGGCGGCAGGTTGCCGGTTGAGGTGCAGGCCGCGAGCAGGGCGGAAAGCAGGAGAGAGGCTGGCAGGGTGGCGCGCATCTTGATTTTCGGCAGCGAGAGTAATTCCGAATGATAGCCGCTTGGGAGATTGCCGAACAGGGCTGGATGGTGTGTTGCGGTCGACTACAAAAGCGATTTTGTTTTGGAATAAATAAATTCAATTTTTGTCTTTGTGGTTATAACGGCATCCGCTAAATTGGGTCGCCTTATCCAACGAGGTGAGCCATGTCCCAATTCTGTAAATCGATTTCCGGTCTGTTGATGACCCTGGTGGCCAGCGCCGCACTGGCTGATGCGACGCTGCTTAACGCTTCTTATGACGTTGCGCGCGATGTCTACAAGGATTTCAACCCGATGTTCCAGAAATACTGGAAACAGAAAACCGGGGAAAGCATTGAGCTGAAACAGTCGCATGGCGGCTCGACCAAGCAGGTTCGTGCCGTGGCCGATGGTCTGGAGGCCGATGTGGTCACCATGAACCAGTCGAATGACATCGAGTTCCTGGCCGACAAGGGTCTGGTGGCGAAGGATTGGGCCAGGAAGTTCCCGAATAACGCATCACCCTATACCTCGACGATGGTGTTCATCGTGCGCAAGGGCAACCCGAAGGCGATCAAGGACTGGAACGATCTGGCTGCCGCCGGGATGCAGATCATCATCCCGCACCCGAAAAATACCGGCAATGGTCGCAACACCTATCTGTCGGCCTGGGCCTGGGCGCTCAAGCAGCCGGGCGGCAATGACAAGAGCGCGCAGGAGTTCGTCGGCAAGTTGTTGAAGAATGCACCGCTGTTTGCGGCCGGTGGGCGCGATGCGACGACGACCTTCATGCAGCGCAAGATGGGCGATGTGCTGATTACCTTCGAATCCGAAGCCGAAATGATTGCCAAGGAATTTGGCAAAGGTGAGTTCGAGGTGCTTATTCCCAGCCTGACGATGCAGACCGAGTTTCCGGTGGCGCTGGTCGAAAAGGTGGTCGACAAGAAGGGTACGCGCAAGCAGGCGCAGGCATATCTCGAATATCTGTGGTCAAAGGAAGGGCAGGAAAACGCCGCTCAGAACTACCTGCGGCCGCGTGATCCCGAGTCGCTCAAGAAGTACGCCCACTTCTTCCCGCCAGTGAAGACGTTTACCGTCGATGAAGTGTTTGGCGGCGCCAACAAGGCGTTTGCTGCCCACTTCAAGGATGGCGGCAGCTTCGACCAGATTTATCAGAGCAAGTAAGTGGCGACAAAAACTCACCGCGTGTTGCCCGGCTTCGGTCTGGCGCTGGGCTACACGCTGGTTTATCTGTCGATTCTGATCCTGCTGCCGCTGGGTGGCATGGTGCTCAAGGCTTCCGAGCTGGGCTTGGCGCAGATTATCGATATCGCCCTCGGCGAGCGCTCGCTGGCAGCCTTTCGCGTCACTTTTGGCGCTTCGCTGCTGGCGGCTGCGGTCAACGCCTTTTTTGGCCTGATTGTTGCGTGGATACTGGTCCGCTATTCCTTCCCCGGCAAACGCTTTGTCGATGCGCTGGTGGACCTGCCTTTTGCGCTGCCGACGGCTGTGGCCGGTATCACGCTGGCTACCTTGTACGCCGGCAACGGCTGGCTTGGTAAATATATCGAGCCGCTTGGCTTCAAGATCGCCTACACGCCGTCGGGGATAGTCGTGGCGCTGATTTTCATCACCTTGCCCTTCGTCGTCCGGACGCTGCAGCCGGTGATTGAGGATATTGAAATGGAAGTCGAGGAGGCCGCGGCGACGCTGGGCGCCTCGCGCTGGCAGACTTTCAGCCGGGTGATTTTTCCGTCGATTTTCCCGGCCCTGCTCACCGGTTTTGCGCTGGCCTTTTCGCGGGCGCTTGGCGAATATGGCTCGGTGATTTTCATCGCCGGCAATCTGCCGCTGATTTCCGAAATCACGCCGCTGCTCATCATCTCCAAGCTGGAGCAATACGATGTGCTGGGAGCGACGGCGCTGGCCGTGGTCATGCTGGTCCTTTCCTTCATGCTGCTGCTGGCGGTGAATATGTTGCAGTGGTGGACGGCCAATCGCTACAAAAATAACGAACCGCTGGAGTTGGCGGCGGCAAAAGCGGCGGGAGGTCTGTCATGAAGTCGAATCGTGCTGCGCAGGAGCCACGCTGGGTTCGATATTCGTTGCTGACGATCGGCCTTGGTTTCCTCTTTTTCTTCCTGGCGCTACCCTTGGTGGCGGTCTTTGCCGAGGCGCTGGCGCAAGGTGTGCCGATCTATCTCGAAGCCTTGAAGGAGCCGGAAACTCGATCCGCCATCTGGCTGACCGTTGTCATTGCGCTCGCCGTGCTGCCCTTCAACATCGTCTTCGGGGTGGCGGCGGCCTGGGCGATTGCCAAGTTTGATTTTCGTGGCAAGAGCCTGCTGATCACGCTGATCGACCTGCCGTTCGCAGTCAGCCCGGTGGTTGCCGGCCTCGTCTTCATTCTGCTCTTTGGTGCGCAGGGAACGTTCGGGCCGTGGCTTTCCGACAACGACGTGAAGATCGTCTTTGCCGTGCCGGGCATGATCATCGCCACCTTGTTCATCACTTTTCCCTTCATCGCCCGTGAGTTGATTCCGCTGATGCAATCGCAGGGCAAGGAAGAGGAAGAGGCGGCGGTATCGCTCGGCGCTTCCGGCTGGCAGATGTTCCGCCGGGTGACGTTGCCCAATATCAAATGGGGTCTGCTGTATGGGGTGATTCTGTCGAATGCGCGGGCGATGGGCGAATTCGGTGCGGTCTCGGTGGTGTCCGGCCACATTCGTGGCGAAACCAACACGCTGCCGCTGCACGTCGAAATTCTCTACAACGAATATAACGCCATCGGCGCCTTTGCCGCGGCTTCCATCCTCGCCCTGCTCGCCCTGGTCACCTTGTTCGCCAAGACCATCGTCGAATGGCGGATGAAGAAGGAAACCGACATGCTGAACACGGTGCTGGCCCCGGAGAAAACCTGATGAGTATCGAAATCCGCAATATCTCCAAGCGCTTCGGCAATTTCGTCGCGCTCGACAACATCAATCTCGACATCCCGACCGGCGAACTGGTCGCCCTGCTCGGTCCCTCCGGCTGCGGCAAGACGACGCTGCTGCGGATCATCGCCGGCATGGAAAGCCCTGATGGCGGCGAAATCCTGTTCTCCGGTGCCGAGGCAACCCATCTGCATGCCCGCGAGCGCGAAGTTGGCTTCGTTTTCCAGCATTACGCCCTGTTCCGCCACATGACGGTGTTCGAGAACGTCGCTTTCGGCCTGCGCGTCAAGTCGCGCCGGGAGCGGCCGAGCGATGCCGAAATCAAGCGCCGGGTGATGGAGTTGCTCGGTCTGGTCCAACTCGACTGGCTGGCCGACCGCTATCCGTCGCAGCTTTCCGGTGGGCAGCGGCAGCGCATCGCGCTGGCCCGGGCGCTGGCGGTGGAACCGAAAGTGCTGCTGCTTGACGAGCCGTTTGGCGCGCTCGATACCAAGGTGCGCAAGGAGCTGCGGCGCTGGCTGCGTCATCTGCACGACGACATGCATATCTCCAGCGTCTTCGTGACGCACGATCAGGAGGAGGCGCTGGAAGTGGCCGACCGCGTGGTGGTGATGAATCATGGCAAGATCGAGCAGATCGGCTCGCCGGACGAGGTTTACTCCAATCCGGCCTCGCCCTTTGTCTATCAGTTCCTCGGCAACGTGAACGTTTTTCACAGCCGCCTGCACGGCAGTTATGCCGAGGTTGAGCGGACCGGCGAGGTGGCGGAAAAAGCCACCGCCTTCGTGCGGCCGCACGATATCGACAACGCGCATCAGCCGCTGGAAGAGGGTTTGCAGGCGACGGTGCAGCATGTGCATCCGATCGGTCCGCTGGTCCGCGTCGAGCTCAATCACAACCACGAGATCATCGAGGTCGAGCTGTCGCGCGAACGCCATGAGGCGCTGCAACTGGCTGCCGGCCAATCGGTCTGGTTCCGGCCGCGGCAGATGAAAGTCTTCGGCGGCGATGCATTGCCGCGGTCAACGCCGGAAAAGCAGGCTTTTTTGTTCTGATCCAGATCGGGGAAGCGGGCCGGGGGGCGGTGATATAATCGCCCCCCATTTCGTGCGATCCAGCCCAATTCGGTGATTTTCACACTCGGCATCAACCATCACTCTGCGCCGCTCGCCATTCGCGAGCGCGTGGCGTTCAATGCCGACAAATTGCATGGCGCGCTGGCCGACCTGACGCATAGTCAGTCGGTCAAGGAAGTGGCGATTCTCTCCACCTGCAACCGCACCGAAATCTACTGCTCGGCCGAAACGCCGGAAGTGGTGATCGAGTGGTTGTCCCGCTATCACCAGGTGGACCGGGCTGATCTGGCGCCTTACCTCTACACCCACGATCAACCGGAAGCGATCCGGCATGCCTTTCGCGTCGCCTGCGGCCTTGATTCGATGGTCATCGGCGAACCGCAAATCCTTGGCCAGATGAAGGATGCGGTGCGTGTCGCCGAAGAGAGCGGCACGCTCGGCACGCAGTTGCACAAGCTCTTCCAGCGCTCATTCTCGGTTGCCAAGGAAGTGCGCAGTACAACGGCGATCGGTGCCAATATCGTGTCGATGGCGGCAGCCGGCGTGCATCTCGCCGAGCGGATTTTCGAGTCGGTGGAAGAGCAGCGCATCCTGTTCATCGGCGCCGGCGAAATGATCGAACTGTGCGCCGCCCACTTCTGTGCCCGGCAGCCGAAGCAGGTCACCATCGCCAACCGCACGCTGGAACGCGGCCGGGTGCTGGCCGAACGTTACAACGGCACGGCCATTCGTCTCGATGAACTCGCCGAGCATCTGGCGCAGCACGACATCATCGTTTCCTGTACCGCCAGCCCGCTGCCGATCATCGGTCTTGGCATGGTCGAGCGGGCCGTCAAGGCGCGCCGGCATCGGCCGATGTTCATGGTTGATCTGGCTGTGCCGCGCGATATCGAAGTCGAAGTCGGTGAACTGGACGACGTTTTTCTCTACACCGTGGACGATCTGGCGCAGGTCGTGGAAAGCGGCCGTGAATCGCGGCAGGCGGCGGTGGTCGAGGCCGAAGCGATCATCGGGACGCGGGTTCAGGATTTTCTCGGCTGGCTGCAGGCACGCGATACCGTACCGGTCATCCGCTCCCTGCGCGACTCGGCCGAGCGCATGCGTCGCCATGAAGTTGAGCATGCAATGAAATTGCTGGCCAGGGGCGAGGCCGCTGAAAAAGTGCTCGAACACCTGTCGCAACGTCTGACCAACAAGTTCCTGCATGCCCCGACGCAGACGCTCAACCTGGCCGAAGGCAGCGAGCGGGCCGAACTGCAGTCAGTGGCTGCCCGGCTCTTTCATCTCCATTCGAACGACTGATGGTTTGCCCGGCGTGTCGGGCGCCATGACCAGCCGGTTGCGGCCACTACGCTTGGCTTCAAGCAGCGCCGCGTCGGCAGCTTCGATCAGCGTTGCCGCTGTCGTGTAATCCGGCAGCGCGGCGATGCCGCAACTGAAGCTGGCCCTTAGCGCTCCGCGGGCGTGGGCGTGCGGCAGCCGCGAGAAATCCTCACGGATCCGTTCGAGCAGGCTATGCGCCCGTTCGTTATCGACATCGGCCAGCGCAACGATGAACTCCTCGCCGCCATAGCGCCCGAGCAGGTCGTTGCTGCGCAGGCGGCCACGCAACAGCCAGGCCAGGCTACGGATCACTTGGTCGCCGACTGGATGGCCGTAATTGTCATTGATCGACTTGAAGCGGTCGATGTCGATCATCGCCACCACCAGTCGCTGGGCTGGCGTATTGCTGCGCAGCATGGTTTCCAGCTGGCCCTTTGAGGTTGAATGGTTGAGCAGGCCGGTCAGGCTGTCGTGGCGTCCCGAGTAGAGCATTTCGCGGTAGCGCTCGATCTTGGTCCTGACCACGGAAGCCAGGATGATCGGATTGATCGGCTTGGTCAGGAACTGGTCGCCGCCAAGGCGCAAGGCTTCGACCTGCTGCGCAATATCGGTTTCGCTGGAGAGGTAGATCACCGGCAGCGCCCGGTATTCAGGAATCTGGCGCAGGGCGCGGGTGACTTCAACGCCGCTGCAGAAGGGCATGTACATGTCCATCAGTATGGCGTCAGGCCGGTAGTCGGCGGCGGCCTGGAGCAGAATGCGCGGGTCGCCGATGGCCCGGCTGTCGATACCGTGTTCGGTCAGCGAACGGCGGATGTGGGCGACGGCGGTGGCCGAATCCTCGACCACCAGCACGCGATGGACTTCATGTTCGCGGGTTTCGACCAGGTCGAGGATGCGCGACAGGACGTCGCTGACCTTGTTGCCGACCGGGACGCAGGCGTCGGCCCCGGCGCGCTGCAGGCGGACGATGCTTTCCAGGCTGGAGGGCACCGACAGGCAATAGAAATAGCTGGTCGGAAACTGTTTGCGCCGGGCCTCGATACCGGCGACCGCAGCGGGCGGATAAATGCTGCCTTCACTATCCGGGATGAAGACGACGGCGAGTGGCGGTTCGGCCATTTCCGGCATCTCCTCCCAGCGCTGTTCGCCGGGGCTGAAGCCGAAGAAGGCGAGTTGTTCCGATAGCGAGGCGGTCCACGGGTGTTCGGCGCGCGAAACGATCAGCACCTGGCGCGGGTGTCGCCAGACATCGGCCCCGCTCTCGCTGTTGTCGTTGTTGCGGCGGGCGATGACGGCTGGCGTTTCGTACCGCTGCAACTCGGTCAGGATGATGCCGAGATGGTGCTCGATGGCGTCGGCCTCTTCGGCGGTGATCGGGTGTGTCGAACTGTCGCCGAACAGGCCGAGGGCGGTATTTTCCAGCTCCTGGCAGGCGCGCACCAGGCCGGGCAGGTGCTGTTGGTTGAGTTGCTCGGTGAGGCTGTTCAGCGACAGCGTGAATTCGACGAAGACGTCTGAGTCGCCGCCCCCTCGATAGCTTTTCCAGCGCAGTTCGAGGGTTTCCGCGAGGGCAATCAGCGAATGGGGGATGGCAAACATGGGCGGCTTTCCTCAATCGACGGATTATGCAATTGGAAATGGCGGCTGGCAATTGCCGTCCGTCGCCGATGGATGGTGTTCTCGGGTACCATAACGCCCCTTCGAACACCCGGGCCGGATGGCTGACTGAAATGAAAGCGAGCATTCGCCAAAAACTCGACCTGCTGGTCGACCGTCTCGATGAAATTGACCGCATGTTGTCGGCCCCCGGCGTCGCCAACGACATGGAGCAGTTCCGCAAACTCTCGCGCGAGCGGGCTGAACTGGAGCCGGTGGTTGTTCAGTTCAACGCTTTCCGCCAAGCTGAAAATGACATCGCCGAAGCGGAAACCATGCTCGCTGACCCCGATATGCGCGAGTTTGCCGAGGAGGAAATTGCTGCGACCAGGGCGCGCCTGCCCGAACTCGAAATCGAGTTGCAGAAGCTGCTGCTGCCGCGCGATCCGAACGACGAAAAGAGCGTCATTCTCGAAATCCGCGCCGGCACCGGCGGCGATGAATCAGCATTGTTTGCCGGCAGCCTGTTTCGCATGTACACCCGCTTTGCCGAACGCCAGCGCTGGCAGGTCGAGGTGATTTCGGCCAGTGAGTCTGATCTTGGCGGTTATCGCGAAGTGATCTGCCGCATTGGCGGCAACGGCGCCTACTCCTGCCTGAAGTTCGAATCCGGGGCCCATCGCGTCCAGCGCGTGCCGGAAACCGAAACGCAAGGCCGCATCCATACTTCGGCGTGCACCGTGGCGGTGATGCCGGAAGTCGATGAGGTCGGCGATGTCGACCTGAATCCGGCTGATTTGCGCATCGACACCTACCGCGCCTCCGGCGCCGGCGGCCAGCACATCAACAAGACCGATTCGGCAGTGCGTGTCACCCACCTGCCGACCGGCATCGTGGTCGAATCGCAAAACGA
>CAYWNX010000076.1:0-7217 GCA_964459735.1 uncultured Dechloromonas sp.
GGGACCAGCCTGCACCTCTCCTATATTTAGACGCGCAGTGAGCAAAGCCTTGAACGCCTGCACGAACTGGTCTCCATTTTGTCAGCCGGATTGCAGTCCGCAAGAACCGACGCCATTGCCGCCTGGGCAGAATTCACCCGGGCCGCCTTTGTTGCTGAAAACCGCCGCAACAGCCTGAGTTTCTACATCACCCAGCTCTCCCGCCTGATGGCCATTCGGGTGACTGAAAATGCAGCGCGCTCCGGCGAACACTACATCTGTGAAACCCGGGCCGATTACCATCATATGTGGCGTTCCGCCGCCGGGGCCGGTGTGCTGATCGGCGGCATGGCGCTGCTCAAGATATTCGCCGCCGGCCTGCACGCCCCGCTGTTTGTCGAAGCGTTCCTGTTCAGCATGATCTACGGCCTCGGTTTTGTCCTGATTTATCTGTTGGGCATGACGGTTGCCACCAAGCAGCCGGCGATGACGGCGCAGACGCTGGCCGGCCTGCTCGGTGATCTCAAGCCGACGCGCAGCGCCGATCTTGAACGCATGGTCGATGTCGTTACCGCCGTCTTTCGCAGCCAGATCGCCGCCATTGCCGGCAACGTCATGGTTGCCCTGCCGGTCGCCATGGCGCTCGGCCTCGGCCTCAGCTTTCTGTATGGCGCACCGCTGATCAGTTTCGACAAGGGCGCCCACCTGATGGCAGATCTCGATCCGCTAAGCTGGGCGATTCCCCACGCCGCCGTTGCCGGTTTCTTTCTCTTTCTTTCCGGCCTGATTTCCGGCTACTTCGACAACCAGGCCGCCCATGCCGAGATCGGCCCACGCATTGCCCGCCTGCGCTGGCTGCGCAAACTGCTCGGTGGCGAGCGGGCCGGGCGCTTCGGCAACTATATCCAGGATCGTCTGGGCGGCATCATGGGCAACTTCCTGTTCGGCTGCATGCTCGGCTCGACTGGCGTCATCGGCACCATTCTCGGCCTGCCACTCGATATTCGGCACATCGCTTTTTCATCGGCTAACCTGGGTTACGCGGTGATCGGTTTCCAGTTTGAACTGCCGGTTAGAGCCGTTTTGTGGGGCGCGCTGGGCATAGCCCTAATCGGTTTTACCAACTTGACGGTCAGTTTTGCCCTGGCGCTGCGCACCGCGCTCGGTGCCCGTCGCATCCACTTTGACCACTGGGGGCCACTGGTTGGGGCAATCTGGCGGCGTTTCCGCCAGCAGCCGCGCAGTTTTCTGCTGCCGCCGCGCCAACCGGCGAGTGCCGATAACGCCGGGTAATTTCGCCTTGACGATCCTGCCCACGGCGCTGCGGCGCCTGCCCCTGCTTATTCTGGCGCTCGCCGGCCCGCTGCAGGCCGACGAGCCGGTTCTGGAAGCACCGGACGACATCGGTGCCATGCTGCAACCCTATCTGCCGGAAGAAGCAGGCAGCACGCGCAAGCTGGAGACTTTGCTCGGTGAAATTCTCGCCACCGAGGGTTATTTCTCGCCGAAATTCGAGTTTTCCGGGAGCGCTGACCAGCGCCGGGTAAAAATCGATCCCGGGCCGCGCACGCACATCGCCAGCGTCGATGTTGCGGTCGACGGCCAGATTGCGGCAAAAACCCGGGCCGAACTGATTGCCGACTGGCGCCTGCCGGTCGGCCAGCCTTTCCGGCAGGAAGACTGGAATGATGCCAAGCAGCAGGTATTGGCCCGGCTTCTCGGCAATGAGCACGCTGCCGCCAGGCTGCTCGACAGCACAGCGGAAATCGACCCTGAAACGCAGCGCGCCCGGCTTAGCGCCCATTACGATGCCGGCCCGCGCTACCGTTTCGGCGAACTCCACATCGAAGGCTTGCAACGCTATTCGCCAGCACTGATCGAGCGCTACAACCGCGATCTGCATCCGGGCGACCTTTACCGTGATGACAAGCTGAATACACTGCTGGCCAATCTGCAGGCCACACCCTACTTTGCCTCGGTGCAGGCAACACTTGATCTCGATGGCGAAACCGTCACCAATGATGACGGCACGATCACGGCGCCGCTCCGGCTGACGGTGCGCGAGCGGGCGGCGCATCGCATTTCGTTCGGGGCCGGCGCCAGCTCCAATACCGGCGCCCGCGTCGAATTCAACTACCACACGCCCGATCTCTTCAATCAGGCATGGACGCTGGATAGCGGCCTGCGGCTGGAGCAGAAAAAGCAGACGATCTATAGCGACATATTCCTGCCGCCGGATGCCAAAAACCGTCGCCACAGCATCGGCATGGTGCTTGAAGCCACCGATATTCAAGGCCTGAAAACCGAGCGTTACGCCTTCGGTGCTCAAACCGTGCAACAGCGCGGCAGCATCGAGCAACGCCTGTCGCTCAACTGGCAGGAAGAAGTCCGCACGCCGGACGGCGCCGCGGAAACGACCAGCCGGGCACTGGTTCCAAATGTGATGTGGACGTGGCGACGGGTAGACAACCTGCTCGACCCGCGCCAGGGTACCGTTCTCCAGGCGCAAGTGGGCGGCGGCGCCAAGGCGTTTTTCTCCGATCAGAATTTTATTCGGCTGCACTCACGCTGGCAGCAATACATCCCGCTCGGGCGCGTCGACACATTGAGCCTGCGCGCCGAGGTCGGCTACACGCTGGCCGACTCGCGTGAACGCGTACCGCAGGACTACGTCTTCCGTACCGGCGGCACCGGCTCGGTGCGCGGCTACGCCTACCAAAGCCTCGGCATCAAGGAAGGCGACGCCACCGTTGGCGGCCGTTATCTCGGCGTCGTCAGCGCCGAAGCAACGCACTGGCTGGACGAAAGCTGGGGCATTGCCGCCTTCGTCGACGCCGGCGATGCGGTGGACGAGCTGAAGGATATAAAAGTGGCCGTCGGCTACGGCCTCGGTGCCCGCTGGCGCAGCCCGGCCGGCCCGATCGGTGTCGACCTCGCCTACGGCCAGCGGACGAGCGAAATAAACCTGCATTTCTCCTTGGCCATTCCGTTCTGACATGCTGCGCCGCGCCCTGCTCCTCACCACCAGCCTCCTGCTCGTCGGCCTCGTCGGCGGCACCGTCTGGCTGAGCAGCACGGAAAATGGCCTGCAAACCAGCATCCGGCTAGCTGGCCAGGCCAGCGCCGGCCGTTTGCATATCGAACAGGCCAGCGGTCGCCTGCTCGGCCCGCTCGACATCGCCTCCTTAAGCTGGGAGACGCCCGATTTGCAGGTCCGCGCCGAGCAGATCCACCTCGACTGGTCGCCAACAGAGCTGTTTCACAGCGGCTTGCAAATTGCCGAATTGAGCCTGGGCAAACTGCACATCAGCAGTTCCCCGGACAGCTCACCGACGCCGGCACCCAGCACGCTGCTGTTGCCGGTTACGGTCAACGTGGAAAAACTGGCTATTTCCCGGCTGGAATACGGCAATGTCTTCGCCGCTGAACGGATCGCCGGCCAACTGAGCAGCGACGGCCGCCAGCATCGCCTGAACGATTTCCAGATCGAAACCAGCGGCGTCAGCCTGCGCGGACAAGCCGTACTGGATGGTGCTGCGCCGCTGCCGATTGAAGCCAGCGCGGAGATTACCGGCCAGCTTGAGCAGCACCCGCTGGCCCTGAGCCTGCAGGCCAGCGGCCCGCTGGAGCGCATTGCCCTGGTCGCCACCGCTCTACAGGGCATCGAAGGGCAGGCGCAAGTCGAACTGACCCCCTTTGCCCCGGCCAGTTTTGCCAGTGCCCGGATTGCGCTGGACAACATCGACCCGGCAGCCTGGGTCGATGGCGCTCCGGCCGCCCGCCTCAAGCTGCGCGCCGATCTTGGCCCTCAAGACGACGGCGTGGCCGGCAGCTTTACCATAGCCAACGCGCAAACCGGCCCGCTCGACCGCCAGCGCCTGCCGCTCACCAGCCTCGTCGGCCGGCTGGAATGGCAAGGCGCCACGACCCGTCTGGAAAGCCTGAAAGCCGGGCTGAGCGGTGGTGGAGAACTGAGCGGCAGCGGCCAGTGGCAGTACGACGGATTGCAGCTTGACCTGACCACCCGCAACCTCGACGCCAGCAAGCTGGTCTCATCGCTGCGCTCAACCCGCCTGAATGGACCAATTTCAGCGACGCTGAGCAGCACCCGGCAAGCCGTCAAAGTCAACCTCAAGGACAGCCGCTTCACCCTGCTCGCCGAAGCCAGCCACGCCGGTCAGCAAGTCAGTTTGCCCAGACTGGAGGTTGGTACCGGCCAGGCCCGCCTTACCGCCAAGGGCGAACTGACCCTCGACAAGACAATGACCTTCAAGGCCGAAGGTGAACTCAGCCACTTCGACCCCAGTCAATTTGCCAAGCTGCCGGCGGCGCTGATCAACGCCCGCTTCAGCACGCAGGGCAAGCTGAAACCGCGCCCGATCATCGACGGGAATTTTGAACTGCGCGATAGCAAAATGGCCGGCCAGCCACTGGCCGGGCGTGGCCAACTGAGCATCGACTGGCCGCACATCCCGCAGGCCGACATTCAACTCACCGCCGGCCCGAACAAACTGAACGCCAAGGGTGCCTTCGGTCGAGCCGACGACAGGCTGCTGATCGACATTGACGCGCCGCAACTCTCGCCCTACGGCCTGGAAGGCGGCATCAGCGGCCGGCTGGATCTGGCCGGCAGCCTCGAGCAGCTACAACTCGCCGGCCAATTGCAGGCGGCAAAGCTGGGTCTGCCCGGTATCGGGCGTCTGAGCGGCCTGACCCTCAAGGCCGAGGTGGCGGACCAAGCCGACTCACCGCTGCAGATCGACCTCGACATTGCCCAACTCGGCACCCCGGAGCAACCGGCGCTGCTCAAGGCTTTACACCTTGAGGGCGAAGGCAGCAACCGGGCCCACCGGCTGCGCGGCAGCGTCGAACTGGCTGGCAAAACACAAGTCACGCTGGCCCTTGAAGGCGGGCTGAGTTCAGTCGACGGCAGTCAAAGCTGGCAGGGACGCCTGCTCGAAGCCCGGCTGAAAGGCGACGACCAGACCCGCAATTTCCGGCTCACCGCCCCCGCAGCGCTCAGACTGGCAGCGCCGGGCTGGTCTTTCGGCCCGGCCCAGTTGGCCGGCGACCCGCTGGACTGGGTAGCCACCCTCCAGGCCGAAGCCGACAAGCAGCAGTTGCACGCCAGCCTGCGCGCCAAGGGCAGCCGCGTTGGCCAGATCGACGGCCAGTTGCAGGCCGGCATGCAGGGCGCCTGGGCACTCGACAAGCTGGCGCCGTGGCAGGGCAGCCTGAAAACCAGGATTGCCGACCTCGGCTGGCTGGCCGAGCTGATCGACGATCAATGGCGCAGCGCCGGCCGCTTCGATGGCGAATTGAAACTGAGCGGAACGCCGGCACGGCCGGTTTCCAGCGGCCGTTTCCGTGGTGAAAATCTCGCCCTGCGCCTCCCCGAGCAGGGACTCAATCTGGCTGGCGGCGAACTCTCGATCGACCTCGAGGACAACCTGCTGCGCATCCGCCAACTAAACTTCGACAGCCTGCTGCAAGCCGCGCCGCGCCCACTGCGCCTGCGCGATCCGAAAGCAATGGCAGCGCTGACCGAACGCCCCGGTCGACTCGAAATTTCGGGTGAAATGCGGGTTGACCGTGGCGAGCGCCCCGACGATGCCTGGCTCGACTTCCGCCTTGATCGGCTCGGCGTCCTCCAGTTGCCCGACCAGTGGATACTGCTTTCCGGCGATGGCCGGCTGACCTTGCAGGGCGACACCCTGGGCGCCAAAGGCAAACTGGTGGTCGACGCCGGCTACTGGCAACTGCCGCCCAGCACTGCGCCCCGGCTATCCGACGACGTAGTGATCAAGCGTCCCGGCAGCGAGTCGACCGGCAGCAACTTGCGGCCAAAACTCGACCTCGATATCAGCGCCGATCTCGGCCGTGATTTCCTGTTCAGCGGCGCCGGGCTGTCGAGCCGGCTGGTCGGCGATGTCCGGCTGCGCGCCAGCGGCCGCGACCTGCCGCGGGCCAGCGGCAGCATCCGCACCCGCGAGGGACGCTTTGACGCCTATGGCCAGCGACTCACCATCGATCGCGGTGTCCTGACTTTTCAGGGGCTGCTCGACAATCCGGTGCTCGATGTCCGCGCCGTCCGCAAGGGGCTCGCCGTCGAAGCCGGCGTCCAGATCAGCGGCACGGCGCAAAAACCGATCATCAAACTGGTCTCCGACCCGACCCTGCCGGATCCCGAAAAACTCTCCTGGCTCGTCCTCGGTCATGGCCCGGATCAAATGAGCGCCGGCGATGCGACGGTACTGCTTTCGGCTGCCGGCGGCCTGCTCGGCAACGACTCGGGCAACCTGGTGCAAAAGCTGAAAACCACCTTTGGTTTCGACGAATTCGGCCTGCGCCAGGGCGACATCGGCAGCGGCGGCTACCAACCCACCAGCCGGGTCGCCGGCAGCAGCGTCGACACGGCGGCCAGCACCGGCAACCAGATTTTCAGTGTCGGCAAGCGTCTTTCCTCCAACGCCATGCTTTCCTACGAGCAATCGCTGGGCAAGGCGGAGAGCATCGTCAAGCTGACAGTGAAGCTGACCCGCCAGATTTCGGTCATCGGCCGGGCCGGCAGCGACAATGCGCTGGATGTTTTCTACACGATTACTTTCGGCAACCGGCGTGAACGAGAACAGGAACGTCGCTCGGGTGCAACGCCGGAGCGGGACTGAGGCGCCAATTTTCCGCACCTTGCCTCGCGGCACCCGTTCAACGCCGTCGCTACATTATCGGCCTGGAGCAGGTGCCCTGCCCCAGGCTTTCCGCCTTAGTCGGCCTTCTTCCAGCTGTCGTCCGGATTGAACTGGCGCATTTTCAGCGCCGTGGTCGAGGTCAATTTTCCGAGATTTTTCTCGTAGACCGTACCGTCGTGACTCACCATGAAAGTCATAACCCCGGAGACCCCGTATCGGGCCGGATAGGCCAGCACGGCAAAGCCGCCGATCATTTTGTCGCCAACCAGGTAGTTGTAGGCACCGCCCGGCGCGCTCTTGCCTTGCGCGCTCAGCGTGCGGAAATAGTAGCCATGATAGGGCGCCGGTTTGCCATCACGGGCGACCTTACGTCCGTAGCCCTCACGGGCTGCCACGCCCACCAGCGGACCGAGCGGGCTGAGCGGCTCATTGGCCGTCACCGGCCAGTACAAGCCATCCCGCTTGCCTTCGCTGGAAACCAGACGGCGGGCGTAGTCGTTGAAGCCGTTGCCATCCGGATCAGCCGCCGCATATTCACGCTGGGCGTCG
>CAYWNX010000076.1:7227-9475 GCA_964459735.1 uncultured Dechloromonas sp.
TTGCGCTCAACTCGTTTTCGCCAACCCGCCGATTGATAATTTCCTCACGCCCGGCGGCGCTGTCAAAAACCCAGCCTTTGCCTTTATTGACGATCGGGGCGGGGAACGCCCAGTCGCCGTCGCCAACCAGCAACTGCATCCGACCATCGGCCGCCTTGCTGAGTACACTCTTGCGGTCATAGGCGGTCAAAAACTTGGCCCAGCTATCGCGGTCAGCCACCTCATCGCCGCTGAACAACCAGTGGCGCGACTTCGGGCCAACCACGGCGAGCAGCGCATTTACATTATTGGCGCGAACGGCCTCGGCCAGCGCTTTGGCAGCATCTTCCGGGGCAGCGAAAGTTTGCTGGGCAATGGCCGGATTGGGCTCTGCCGAGTATGCCGGCGTGGCCAGAGGAGCCGTCGCAATCATCAGCGCGACGGCAAACGTCTTCATGTTGAACTTGAATTTCATCGTATTCTCCGCAGAAATGGGTTGTCAGCAGGATCAGCGGCGGCCGCCACCACCACGGCCGCCACCCATGCGTCCGCCACCGCCACCTGCACCGGCTGAACGTGCACCACTGCTGCGACTGCCCATATCCGCCCGGCTGGCACTCCCCCGCGAACTGGCTTCGCGGCTGGCCGGCGCATTATTGACGCCGGAGAAACCTCCGCCATCCCTTGAATGATCGCGCGCCGCACCACTGTCAAAGCCGCCCCTGCCCGCAGTATCTTTCGCCCGGTCAGCGCCATCGAAACGGCTGCCGCCTGAATCCATGGCGCCGCCCCGATCACCCCTCTCCCGGCTCCCGGCCTGGGCGCCGCGGTCGGCATCTCTCACCCGGCTATCCAGTTCATTGCGATCCATGCCCTTGAGTTCATCGCGCCCGGCATCGGCACGCCCGCGGAAATCCTCCCTCGCCCTGCTCTGGTCAGTGTTGCCACCACGGTTGTACTGTTTGGCAACGCCTTGATCCTTGTAAGCGACGCCGCGCCGGTGATCGACATTGTGATTCCAGTTGTTGTTATTGATATTGGTGCGATTGAAGGAGTTGTAGCGATTGACATTGACATTGACGTTGTTATTCCCCCCCCAGCCCCAGTTACAGTTGCCCCAGATGGCTGCACCGACAATGATGCCCGTCGCAAAAGCCAGTCCCGGCGGATAAACATAGGCTGGCGGATACATGTAATACGGTGGCGTCGGATACCACCAGGTGCCATAGACCACCGACGGGTTATAGGTTGGCACGTAGACCACATCCGGCTTCGGTGATTCGACGACATAGATCGTCTCGCTGCCCTGGGTTTGGGTCTTGACCACCTGCTGTTCGGTCGTTTTCAGATTTCCGGCCTTATCGGCCTTGGCCCGCAACGCCTGAACGGTGTTCATCAGATCCTGCTGCTGGGCGAGAAAGGCGTCACCCAGCTTTTGTGTCCAGTCGAGCTTGTCGTTCATCTGCTGCAGAACCTGCGGCACCGAGGTCAGCGATTTGACTGACGGATCCCAGGATTGCTTGGTCATCGCATCCTCAAGGGCCTTGCCGGTCACCTTGCTGTTGGCCTTGGACCAGCGCGCCGCCTCAACCACCTCCAGCGGGTAGGTAGAAGCCATCAAAATCTGGGCAAGCAAGGCGTCGGGATAGAGCGCAATCGGCGCCATCAACTGATCCATCTCTTGCTGCGAAAAAGTCTTCTTGGCGGGCGCCATGGCATCTGCGCCGGGCGTCTGAAGCGATTGATCCTGCTGGGCCAGGGCTGGCGTTAGCGCCAGCAGCAGCGCCGACAGCAGCGAACAGGTGCGGAAACGGTTTGTATTCATCGGACATCCTTGAGCGTTGAATAGGTTCACGAACGACGCATTGATCATGGGTGCACAGCAAAGCGAGGAAAAGCAGGCCTTAATAAACATAGCATATACGCCGGAAAGAATGCTCGCCAATCCAGCGGCAAAAAGGCAAGGCCACAATATCTCCCCAGGCAAAAACGGAACTCGGAGTAATATCTCCAATATCCCATTGCGATAAATTTTCGGAGCCCGCCATGCCCTATCTGAAATTCGTTGCACCGCTTGCCCTGGCAGCCATTCTTGCGGCCTGTGGCGAAGAAAAAGCAGTGGTCGCCAAGGGGCCCGCCGACGTCACCGCAATGCCGGTGATTGCACAGGAAACGCCGGTGTCGTTCGAATATACGGCGCAGACCGAAAGCTCGCAGCTGGTCGAAATCCGGACGCGTGTCTCCGGCTTTCTCGACAAGCGCACTTACA
>CAYWNX010000077.1:0-9334 GCA_964459735.1 uncultured Dechloromonas sp.
GCAGCGAGATAAACCTCATCTGGTTTTTCTGCCGCGAAAAAGGCGTTGACCGCAACTTGGCTGGTCAGGTCGAGTTCAGCATGATTGCGGGTGACTATGTCAGTTCGCCCTTGGCGCTGAAGAGTTCGCACAATAGCGGAACCGACCATGCCACGGTGGCCAGCGACGTAAATCTTGGGTTGTTTATCCATGTTCATGATTGGCTGATACGGCCGTATGCATCTTCAAACCGTACGATATCATCCTCGCCGAGATAGCTCCCCGACTGCACCTCGATGATTTCCAGAGGAATAGTGCCTGGGTTGGCTAGGCGGTGAATTTCACCGAGGGGTATGTAGGTGGATTGGTTTTCGCTGAGCAGGAAAGTCTGGTCACCACAGGTGATCTCAGCCGTGCCTTTAACAATGATCCAGTGTTCCGCGCGGTGGTGGTGTTTTTGCAGGCTAAGGCTGGCCCCCGGCTTGACCTGAATGCGCTTGACCTTGAAGCGCTGTTCTTCGTCGATGCTGTCGTACCAACCCCAGGGACGATGAACCTTACGATGAAGGGCATGTTCATCGCGCCGCTGAGCATTCAGTTCGGCGACAATTTTCTTGACGTCCTGGCTGCATGCCTTGTCGGCGACGAGAACAGCGTCTGGCGTTTCAACGATGATAAGATTTCTGATTCCGACGGTGCCAACAAGGCGGCTAGTAGCGTGAATAAGTGTGTCAGTAGTGTCTGTGAGCATCGAATCCCCGCAAACAACATTGCCGTCGTCATCGCGTTTGCCAACCTGCCAAACAGCATCCCAGGCACCGAGGTCACTCCAGCCTGCATCCAGCGGAACCATCCGGATCGGAAAACCGGAACCAGGGCAGCGTTCCATCACGGCGTAATCGATGGATTCCGCAGGAATGCCAGCGAAGGCGGCCTTGTCAGGACGGACGAATAGAGTGTCGACGGTTTTGGTACTCCAAGCTTGTTGGCTGGCATTGGCGATATCGGGACGAAAGTTGGCGAGGGCCTCAAGCCAAGTGCTGGCCTTGAGGACAAACATGCCACTGTTCCAGGCGTAATCGCCACTGGCGAGATAGGTTTGGGCTTTGGCGAAGTCGGGTTTTTCGGCAAACTGGGCGACTGCGTAATCGTTATGCTTGCTAACTTCGCCGGCGCGGCAGATATAACCGTAGCCCGTTTCCGGGCGATCAGGGGTGATGCCCAGTATCACGATATCGCCGCTGGCTGCTGCGCGAATGGCGTCTTGCAGGGCGGCGGTAAAGGCATCGGGGTTCTGAACGGTTTGGTCCGCGGGAGTGACTACAAGGATCGGATCGCTACCGTTGGCAGTGGCCTGCAACGCAGCCAAGGTGAGCGCAGGCGCGGTATTGCGACCAACGGGTTCGAGCAAAAGCGTGGCGGCAACGGTCTTTAGTTCACGCAACTGGTCGAGCGCGAGAAACCGGTGCTCCTCGTTCGTGACCACAAGGGTTTCACCGACAGAGATGTCGGCAGCAGCGAGACCGTTGACCCGCTCAATAGCCTGCTGAAACAGACTGGTAGTGCCGGATAGAACCAGAAACTGCTTGGGAAAACCGGCTCGGGAAAGCGGCCAGAGCCGGGTGCCAGAACCGCCGCAAAGAATGACGGGGACGATGTTGTTGCCGGCTGATGCCGCGACGATACCGCTCATGACCTGGAAAGCTTCCTGATGAAAAGCCGCCAGCGCCAAAATGGTCAGCCGAAGGCATGCAAAGGTGTTATTTTATCTCAAAACCCCCTACCAACATTATCTGCGGATACCGCTTTCGAATGTTTCGGCCGGCTTCCAGCCGAGTTCGCGTTGGATCTTTGTCGCGTCGATAGCATAACGGCGGTCGTGACCCGGTCGATCCTGTACGAAGACGATCTGCTCGCAATAGAACTTGCCATCGCACCGGGGCTGCAGTTCGTCCAGCAGGGCGCATAGCATGTTAACCACATCGAGGTTGGTCTTCTCGTTCCAGCCGCCGACGTTATAGGTTTCCCCCGGCACGCCAGCTTCGATAATCCGGCGAATGGCAGAACAATGGTCCTTGACGTAGAGCCAGTCGTGAACCCGCCGGCCGTCCCCGTAGATAGGCAACGGCACACCCGCCAGCGCGTTGTGGAGAACGAGCAGAATGAGTTTTTCCGGGAAATGGTAGGGGCCGTAGTTGTTGGCACAGTTGGTGGTAAGGACCTGCAGTCCGTAGGTGTAATGATAGGCGCGCACCAGATGGTCGCTAGCTGTCTTGCTGGCCGAGTAGGGGCTGTTTGGCTCGTAGCGGTTGATCTCTCTGAATGCCAGGTCGCTTTCCGCCAACGATCCATAGACTTCGTCAGTTGAAACATGCAGAAAACGGAACCCGCCCTGGCTTCGCCTTCTAACCTGCCCCAATAGGCACGAACGGCTTCGAGCAGCCGAAAGGTGCCGACCATGTTAGTCTGGATGAAGTCTTCCGGACAATGAATGCTGCGGTCGACGTGCGATTCAGCCGAAAAATTGATGACAGCGCGGCCGATGCTCAGCCAGCAGTCCCGAGACCAAGTCGAAATCACCTATATCGCCCCTGACAAAGCAGTGGCGCGGGTCGCCTTGTAGGGAAGTGAGATTTTCCAGGTTCCCGGCGTAGGTCAACACATCGAGGTTGAGCACAGCTTCGTCGCTTTGCGCCAGCCAATCGAACACGAAATTGCTGCCGATGAAACCAGCACCTCCGGTCACAAGTATCATCTATTCAGTTCCGAAAATCAGTTCGCAACTTGTAAGCCCTGATGCTACTCAACCCGCACCCGTAAAAAACTGGCAAAACGCGGCGTGCCGTTCCTGGTGAGGTCATGGTATCGGTAGGTCACCGTGGCGCCGATTGGCGTCGGGTCGCGGCGTTGCTGGTTGGTGAAGCCGGTGCCCAGCGAAAACTCGCGGCCATCTTCCGTGCGGACGCGCAATGCGCCCAACACGCCTTCATGCTTTCCCTTGCCCGGCTGGTGACCGATCACCGTGGCTTCGGCATCTTCCCAGGGCTTCATCTTGAGCAGGGTATCGCTGCGACCGGTTTCGTAAGTGGCATCGGCGCGGTGCAGCATCAGGCCTTCGCCGCCGGCCTTAACAATCTCTTTCATGCGCTTTTGGAGGCTGCTGCGGTCAACCACCGGAAATTGCTCGATTTTGCTCAGCCACGGCACATCAGCCTGCTTGACTACCTCGCGGATCAGCGCCGTGCGTTGGGAAAAAGTGCCGGGGGCACCGGGCAGTTCGAAAATCATGTAACGCACCTGCCGCCATTCGGCATCGTCCGGCACTTCCCGGCGCACGATGCCGGAAAGGCGTTCGAAGGTGCCGCGCCCGAGCCACAATTCGCCATCCAGCGAACGCCTGGGTAACCCGTCGACGAACCAGCGAGGGGCATTGATCGCCTTGCCGCTACGGAATTTCAGGGTCTGGCCATCCCAGATGGCGCGCACGCCATCGAGCTTTTCGCTGACTAGGTACTGCGCCACATCGACCTGGTTGCGATAGACCTCGGCGAGGAGGATCGCCGGCGCCTCTGCGGAAACCCGCATCGTCGACAGGGCAAGCGCCAGACCGACGAACAGCGCTCGCAACAGCGAATTCATTTCAAGATTCGCCGGCCCATTCACGCCTTGCCTGGCGGGCGATGCCGAAGATTTCCTCAAGCCGCTCGCCGTCGTTGCGCGCCAGCGCCAGGCGCAGTTCGTCGAGCTGCTTGCGGTAGCTGTCCAGTTCGGTCAGCAGCGCATCCCGATTGGCGAGGCAGATGTCGCGCCACATTTCGGGGTGGCTAGCGGCAATCCGGGTGAAGTCGCGGAAACCGGAGGCAGCAAAGGTAAAAAAGAGATCAGCATCCTGACGCACCGCCAGATCGTGCACCAAGGCATACGAAAGCAGATGCGGCAGATGGCTGACCGCCGCGAAAACTCGGTCGTGCGCTTCCGGCGTCAGCTCGTAGATATCGGCGCCGCACAGCGACCAGGCGCGCTTGATGTGGTCGAGTGCATCGTCGCTGTTTTCCGGCAGCGGCGTGACGACGACTTTTTTACCTTGATACAGATCACCACGGGCCGCCGACGGGCCACTATTTTCAGCACCGGCGATCGGATGAGCGGGGACAAACTGGTTAATCCGCTGGCCAAAGGCGGCCCGTGCCGCGGCAACAACATCGCCCTTGGTCGAGCCACCGTCGGTGACGATGGTATGAGGGCCGAGATAGGGCTCGATACGGGCGAAGATTTCGGGCATCTGGGCGACCGGCGTCGCCACCAGCACGATGTCGGCCTCCTCGATTTCATGCGTCGGGTTGATTCCGGCACGGTCGATCACACCGAGTTCCTGGGCGATCCGCAAGGTCGATGGCGTGCGGCCGAAACCCACCACCTCCTCGACCGCCCCGGCCTCCTTGAGAGCAAGAGCGAAGGAACCGCCGATCAGGCCGGTACCAAAGACAACAACTTTGCCGAACTCAGCCATTTAAAGCGTTTTCTCCAGCGCCTCCAGGAAGCGCACGTTATCCGACTCGGTGCCGATGGTCACGCGCAGCCAGTCGGGCAAACCATAGCCAGCAATCGGCCGGACAATGACACCTTGCTTTAGAAGTTTCTGATTGACCGCTGCCGCATCAGGCAGTTTGAAGGTAACAAAATTGCCGTGCGACGGGATATGTTCCAGTCCGAGACGCCTCAGTCCGGCAATCAGTTGTTCCATGCCGCGCCGGTTAAGCTCATAGCTTTCGGCAACAAACAGATGATCGTCGAGTGCTGCGACGGCCGCAGCAATAGCCAGATTGTTGACGTTGAACGGCTGGCGAATCCGGTTCATCAGGTCGGCAACTTCCTGGGAGGCAATTGCATAGCCGACACGCAGACCGGCCAGACCAAAAATTTTCGAGAAACTACGGGTCACCACCAGATTGGGGAAGTCCTTGATCCATGCCGTACTATCAACGCGCTCGGCCGGCGGCAGGTATTCGTTGTAGGCCTCATCGAGCACGACTACGACGTCCTGGGGCACGGTTTCAAGAAAGGCACGGACTTCCGGGTAAGGCAAAAAATTACCCGTCGGGTTGTTCGGGTTGGCGATCCAGACGATGCGGGTATCGGGCCGAATGGCGGCGCGCATGGCGTTCAGATCGTGACCGTAGTCTTTGGCCGGTGTGGAGATCAACTCGGCGCCAGTCGACAACGTGGCGAGGGGATAAACCGCAAAAGCATGCTGGGCAAAAACAGCGGAACGGCCAGGCGCCAGGAAAACACGGGCGACAATATCAAGGACGTCATTCGAACCATTGCCGAGCACGACCTGATGCTGCGCCACGCTACAACGCTCGGCGACGGCTTTGATCAGATCGAACTGGTCAGGATAGCGCTCGATACCGTTAATTGCAGCTTCAACTGCTTCCTTAGCCTTCGGGCTCATACCCAAGGGGTTTTCATTGGAGGCCAGCTTGACGATCTGCTCAACCGGAATGCCCATTTCACGGGCCAGTTCGGTGATCGGCTTGCCCGGCTGGTAGGGTGAAATGGCGCGAACGTAAGTGAGTGCTTGTTCAGCGAGACTCATAAGTCTTTCCTCAGTAAACAGCGACCGGGTAAGACCCGAGGATTTTCAGATAGGCGGCACGGCTGGCCAGTTCGTCGAGCGCAGCCTTGACGGCAGGGTCTTCGCGATGACCGTCGATGTCGACATAAAAAACATATTCCCAGAGCGCATGGCGGGCCGGGCGGGATTCGAGGCGGGAAAGGGATACGCCGGCGTGCGAGAACGGCAGCAGCAATTCATGCAGTGCGCCGGTACGGTTCTGCGCCGACATGATCAGCGAGGTCTTGTCACGGCCGGATGGGCCGGCGTCATGCTTGCCGAGGACCAAGAAGCGCGTCGTGTTGTTCGGCTCGTCCTCGATATTCGTGGCCAGCTTGGGCAGATTGAAACGTTCTGCCGCCGCTTCGCCGGCAATTGCGGCAATGCCGCTTTCCTCAGCCACCATCTGGGCGGCCAGTGAATTGCTGCTCACTGAAATACGCGGTATGCCCGGCAAATTGCGGTTGAGCCATTCATGGCATTGGGCCAGCGATTGGGCATGCGAATAGACCTTGGTGATCTGGCTCAGATCGGCTTCATTGGAGAGCAAATTCTGATGGATGCGCAGCACCACCTCGCCGCAAATTTTCAGCGGTGTGGCAAGCAGCAAATCCATTGAGCGGCCGACCGCACCTTCGGTCGAGTTTTCGACCGGCACCACGGCGTAATGGGCGTGGCCGGATTCGACTTCGCGGAAGACATCATCGATGGAAGATTGCGGCAGCAGACGGGCGGCATGTCCGAAATGTTTGGTTGCCGCACTACCGGTGAACGAGCCGAGCGGTCCAAGATAAGCAATGCCGAGCGGCTCTTCCAGGGATAGACAGGCCGACATCACCTCACGGAAGAAGAAGGTGATGTTTTCGCTGGGCAAGGGACCGGGATTTGTATCCTGCAAGCGACGAAGCACCTGCGCTTCGCGCTCCGGACGGTAGATGTGCCCGGCCTCGCCGTGCTCCGCCTTGATTTCACCTACCTTCTGGGCGCAACGGGCGCGCTGATTAAGCAGGCGCAACAACTCGCTATCAATACTGTCGATTTCGGTACGAACGCCAGCCAGGGCCTTCTGCAGATCGTCGCTCATGGTGATTTAACCGTTACGTTTGGCGAAGTCGTTCATGAAGTCCACCAGCACCTGCACGCCTTCCAGCGAGACAGCGTTGTAGATGGAGGCGCGCATGCCACCAACCGACTTGTGGCCTTTCAGTGAAACCAGGCCAGCTGCCTTCGATTCGGCCAGGAAAGCTGCATCGAGTTCAGGACTGGCCAGCACGAATGGCACGTTCATCCGCGAACGACAATCAGGATCGACTGGGTTGGTATAAAAGCCGCCAGTGTTATCGATGCACTCGTACAAAATCCGGGCTTTTTCGGCGTTGACCGCAGCAATGCCTTGCAAGCCGCCCTGACGTTTCAGCCACTGGAAAACCAGGCCGGCGATGTAGATCCCGTAGGTCGGCGGCGTGTTCAGCATCGAGCCGTTTTCGGCCATCACCGCGTAATCCATCACGCTCGGGATGGTCAGCGGCGCCATGCCCAGCAATTCCTGGCGCAGGATGACCAGGGTCAGGCCGGAAGGTCCGATATTTTTCTGCGCCCCGGCGTAGATCAGGCCGAATTTTTCGACCGGCACCGGCCGCGACAGGATGTGCGACGACATGTCGGCCACCAGCGGCACGCCGGTATCGGCAATGCGCTCGGCGGGAATTTCGACGCCGTGAATGGTTTCGTTGGTACAAACATGCAGGTAGGCGGCGAAGGGGTCGAGCTTGATTTCATCGACCACCGGCAAACGGGTAAAGCCACTGCTCTCGGTGGTTGCCGCACAGCGCACGTTACCGACGCGCTGGGCTTCCTTGAGCGCTTTTTTCGACCACGAGCCGGTGACGATGTAATCGGCTGAACGCCCGGCCAGCAGGTTCATCGGAATCTGGGCAAACTGCTGCGTCGCCCCACCCTGCAGGAACAAGACCTTGTAGCCGGCCGGAATCCCCATCAACTCGCGCAGATCAGCTTCGGCCTGCTCGATGATGCTGGTGAACTCCTTGCCGCGATGGCTCATTTCCATCACGCTGCAACCGGCGCCGTGCCAGTCGAGCAACTCCGCCTGCGCCTGAAGTAACACTTCTTCCGGCAGTGCGGCCGGACCAGCGCTGAAATTCCAAACCCGACTCATTATTCCTCCCCGGCGGCCTCACCAGCCGCAACATCAGCAGCAGGTTCGCCCGTCACATCGGCAGCTACATCACCCGTCGCTTCGGCCTCAATTTCGCCAACGGTCTCGACAATTTTTTCCAGCCCGGCCAGCTTCTCGCCATCATCCAGCGAAATCAGCGTCACACCCTGCGTCGCCCGGCCCATGCCGCGAATCTCGGCCACCCGGGTCCGGATCAGCACACCGCCGGTGGTGATCAGCATGATTTCATCTTCGTCATTGACCAGCTTGGCGCCAACCACGGTGCCGTTGCGCTCGCTGTCGGCAATGGCTCGCACACCCTGAGTGCCCCGGCCGGAATGGCGGAAGTCGCCGAGCACTGTACGCTTGCCGAAACCATTCTCGGTCGCTACCAGCACGGTCTGCTGATCATCCTCGGCAACGAGCAGGGAAATCACCGACTGCCCCGGCTGCAAGCGCATGCCGCGCACGCCGCGAGCGCCACGACCCATCGGGCGAACATCCTCTTCGTCGAACCAGACGGCCTTGCCGGCATTCGAGACCAGCACGATGTCGCTCTGACCATTGGTCAACTCAACGCCAACCAGATAATCGCCCTCATCCAGCGCCACGGCGATGATGCCGGCCTTGCGCGGGTTGGAATAATCGGAGAGCGGCGTCTTCTTGACTGTGCCCATGACGGTCGCCATGAAGACATATTGATCGTCGGAGAATTCCTTGACTGGCAGCACGGCATTGATCCGCTCGCCCTCTTCCAGCGGGAAGAGATTGACGATCGGCTTGCCGCGGCTGGCGCGACTGCCCTGAGGCGCTTCATAAACCTTCAACCAGTAGCAGCGGCCGCGATTCGAGAAGCACAGAATGTAATCGTGGGTATTGGCGACAAACAACTGGTCGACGAAATCCTCGTCCTTGATCGCTGCCGCCTGCTTACCCCGACCGCCACGGCGCTGGGCGCGGTAATCAGTCAGCGGCTGGGCCTTGATGTAGCCGCCGTGCGAAAGCGTCACCACCATATCCTGCGGCGTGATGAAGTCTTCGATACCCAGTTCCTGGGTGTGCAAGACGATCTCGGAGCGGCGTTCGTCGCCGAACTGCTCACGGATAACGGTCAACTCACCAACGATAATTTCGGTAATACGTTCCGGGCGGGCCAGGATATCGAGCAAGTCGAGAATCTTGGCCATGACATCCTTGTACTCGCTGACGATCTTGTCCTGCTCAAGGCCGGTCAGGCGCTGCAGGCGCAGTTCAAGGATCGCTTGCGCCTGGGCATCGGAGAGACGGTAGCCCTGCTCGGACAGACCGAACTCGGGGGCCAGACCATCCGGACGCGAGGCATCCGAAGCAGCGCGAAGAAGCATTTCCTCGACCACCGGGCTGCGCCACAAACGCTCCATCAGACCGCGCTTGGCATCAGCCGGCGTCGGCGCCGCCTTGATCAGCGCAATGATGTCATCGACGTTGGACAGCGCAACGGCCAGACCTTCCAGGATATGGCCGCGCTCGCGCGCCTTGCGCAGCTCGAAGACGGTGCGGCGTGTCACCACTTCGCGCCGATG
>CAYWNX010000078.1:0-9243 GCA_964459735.1 uncultured Dechloromonas sp.
CACTTGCATGGGGTGCAAGGGGTCGCGAGTTCGAATCCCGCCGCCCCGACCAATTGATTCAAGCAGTTAGCCCAGTCTTCGGACTGGGCTTTTTGCTTTCTGGGTCTCCGAGGGAACGATTGGGAGAACACTTGGCGGGTGCTAGGCACATGACGCCGGCTGATAACCTGCGGGGAATCTGGCAGAGTAGAATTAAAAAAATGTGTCGTCATCGTTCCAGCCACCTTGAACAGGAGCCGCGCCTTGAAACATCCGCCTCCCCGCATCGGTCTTGCTTTGGGCAGCGGCTCGGCCAGAGGCTGGTCGCATATCGGGGTGATCAGGGTTCTCGAACAGGCCGGCATATCGCCCGAGATCGTGTGCGGCACCTCGATCGGCTCGCTGGTCGGCGCCGCCTATGCCGCCGGCAAACTGGATAGTCTAGCGCTTTGGGTCAATGACCTGAGCTGGCAGGTTGTGGTCGGCTTGCTTGATTTGAAAATGGGCGGCGGACTGATTGAAGGTGGCAAGCTGGTCGGCTTTCTGCGTAAACAGCTGGATGACCAGCATATCGAGCAGCTACCGAAAACCTTTGCCTGTGTCGCGACCGACCTGACTAACGGCCGCGAAATCTGGCTACGCGAAGGGAGCGTGGTCGACGCCGTGCGGGCCTCAATTGCCATGCCCGGGCTCTTTACGCCAGCCTGGCGGGATGGGCGGCGGCTGGTCGATGGCGGTCTGGTCAATCCGGTACCGGTCTCGCTGTGTCGGGCGTTGGGGGCAGATGTTGTTATCGCCGTAGATCTGAACTGGGATTTGCTTGGCCAACACAAACGAATCTCCAGCGCAGTTAGCCCAGACCTGGCGCCAGCCAGCAACGGCAAGCTCAATGCGCTCCTCGCCAAGTTTCGACCGGCGACGCGGACGAGTGGTGAGCCGCCGTCAGCATCGAGCATGCCGTCGATGCTGGATGTCGTCAGCACCAGCCTGAGCATCATGCAGGTCCGCATTACCCAAAGCCGGCTGGCCGGCGAGCCGGCCGATGCGATGATTCATCCGAGGTTGTCCAGCATTGGCGCCATGGATTTCCACCGCGCCAAGATCGCGATTGCCGAGGGCGAACGGGCGGCACACCATGCCTTGCCGATGATTCAGGACTTGCTTGGCTGATTGCAATGACGGACGCCGATTTCATATCCTTGTCGTCAGGCTTCCAATTGGTCCGGCAGTTGCGATCATTGGGCATGGCCAAAACTCGGCAGTCCTTCGTTTGCCGCAAGGCACCCAACCGCCGCGGAGACTGACATGCCCCTTGTTGCAACTGTCGGCACCCACCGATACCGTTTTGCCGACCTCAAGGATCTGCTGGCGAAAGCCAGCCCGGAACGCTCGGGCGACGCGCTGGCCGGCCTCATGGCCGCAAGTGCCGCCGAACGCATTGCGGCCCGCCTGCTGCTGGCCGATCTGCCCTTGCGGCGCTTCCTCGACGAAGCGTTGATCCCTTACGAACAAGACGAAGTGACGCGGCTGATCATCGACAGCCACGATGCGGCCGCCTTCGCGCCGGTGTCGTCGCTCACCGTCGGTGAATTCCGGGACTGGCTGCTCGCTGACCCAACCGACGCTGCTGTCCTGACCGCCGTCGCCGCCGGCATTACGCCGGAAATGGCGGCCGCGGTGAGCAAGCTGATGCGCAACCAGGATCTCATCGCGGTCGCCCGCAAATGTCGCGTCGTCACTGCCTTTCGCTCCACCATCGGCCTGCCGGGGCACTTGGCCGTGCGCCTGCAGCCGAACCATCCGACCGACGATCCGCGCGGCATCGCCGCCTCGTTGCTCGACGGCCTGATGTACGGCGTCGGCGACGCGGTGATCGGCATCAACCCGGCCTCGGACAGCATCACGGCCTTGAGCGCACTCTGGCAGATGCTCGACGAGTTGATCGAACGCTTTGAAATCCCCACCCAGTCCTGTGTGCTGACCCACGTCAGCAACCAGATCCAGGCCATCGAGCTGGGGCTGCCGGTGGACTTGGTGTTTCAGTCCATCGCCGGCACGGAAGCCGCCAATTGCGGCTTTGGCATCAATCTGGCCATGCTGCAGGAAGCGCGGGAAGCGGCGCTGTCGCTGCAGCGCGGCACGGTCGGGCGCAACGTCATGTATTTCGAGACCGGCCAGGGCAGCGCCCTGTCGGCCAATGCCCATCATGGCGTCGATCAGCAAACCTGCGAGGCCAGAGCCTATGCCGTCGCCCGGCATTTTCAGCCGCTGCTGGTCAATAGCGTCGTCGGTTTCATCGGGCCGGAATATCTGTACAACGGCAAGCAGATCATCCGCGCCGGTCTGGAAGACCACTTCTGCGGCAAACTGCTCGGGCTGCCGATGGGCTGCGACATCTGCTACACCAACCATGCCGAAGCCGATCAGGACGACATGGACAACCTGCTGGTCTTGCTGGGCAGCGCCGGCGTCAATTTCATCATGGGCGTGCCGGGGGCCGATGACATCATGCTCAATTACCAAAGCACCTCATTTCACGACCAGCTATTCATTCGCCGGGTGCTGGGCCTACGACGGGCGCCGGAATTCGAACGCTGGCTGCAGAGCATGGGCCTGACCGAGGCAGCGGGACAACTGCTTCCTGTCGACGCCCGGCATCGCCTGCTGGCCGATCTTTCGCAAAAGCTGGTATGAGCACCGCAATCTACCCCGATCCCTGGCACAAATTCGCCGCCCTGACGCCGGCCCGCATAGCCCTCGGCCGCAGCGGCGCCAGCCTGCCCACCCGCGAAGTGCTCAAGTTCGAGCTGGCACATGCCCTGGCCAGAGATGCCGTGCATCAGCCGCTGCATGTGGCCGAGCTTGCGGCGCGCTGGGACGCTGCCGGCCGCTCGCCGCTGATCCAGGTCCACAGCCGGGCGAGCGACCGCCTCATCTATCTGCAACGCCCCGATCTCGGCCGGCGTCTGGACGAAGAAAGTGCGACCAGGCTGAGCCCTCACGCCGGTGACTATGATCTCGCCATCGCGCTGGCCGATGGCTTGTCGGCGCCGGCCGTCGAGCAACATGCCATTCCATTGCTTAAAGCGCTGTTGCCCCGCGTCGATCAGTTGGAAGTCGCTCCCCTCGTTCTCGCCGTGCAGGGGCGGGTTGCGCTGGGCGACGAGATTGGCGCGCTGTTGGGCGCAAGGCTGATGCTGATCCTGTTGGGCGAACGACCCGGCCTTTCGGCGCCCGACAGTCTGGGCGCTTACCTGACTTATGCGCCGCAGGTCGGCCGGCTGGATTCGGCACGCAACTGCGTCTCCAATATCAGAAGCGAAGGACTGCCACCCGCCGCCGCTGCCGGCAAACTTGCCTGGCTGATCGGCGAGGCACTGGCCCGGCAACTGACCGGTGTGAAACTCAAGGATGACAGCACAGTGGTTCGGCTGGCGTCTTCCTGAACGAACCGCAAGCCGCGCCGGCTGCAGCAACTGGCAGAAGTTATGGGCGGCGGCGAAATAGTGCCGAATATTGGATTCCTGCGGTCGACCCGAAAAGCAGGGCAAATTCTGCGCCCTGATGAAGAAGTTCAGTCAATTGAAAGTATGCGCCCAGCCGCCCCATCTGTAATTTCCGGATTTACGGCACAGAACAGATTACGACATACTGAGCTTTCGCACGTTTTACAACTTTGCGCGATGCCCTTCCATGTCTGGTCTTTCGCGTGGTTACGGTACTAACGGGGAACGTCATGAGAGCATTGCGCCACCACACTGAACGTCATCGTACCGATCGCATTGGCTGGCTGCGCGCCGCCGTGCTGGGAGCCAACGACGGTATCGTGTCGACCGCCAGTCTCCTGGTTGGCGTGGCCGCGGCCAGTGCGAGCCAGAGCACCATTCTGATCACCGGCGTGGCGGGATTGGTCGCCGGGGCGATGTCGATGGCGGCTGGCGAATATGTCTCGGTCCATTCGCAGGCGGATACCGAGCAAGCCGATCTGTCACGCGAACGGGCCGAACTCAAAAATGACCCGGCTGCTGAACGCCATGAACTAAGTGCGATCTATGTCGCCCGAGGGCTCGAAATCGGCCTCGCGGAACAAGTTGCCGAGCAATTGATGGCGCATGATGCACTCGCTGCCCATGCCCGTGACGAGCTGGGTATTTCCGAAAAAATGAGTGCCCGGCCGATTCAGGCTGCCTTGGCTTCTGCCGCAAGCTTTGCGGTCGGGGCGCTGCTGCCGCTGCTTGTCGCAGCCTTAGCCACTGAGCACCGCTTGATTCCGTGGGTCTCGGGAATGTCGCTCATCTTTCTGGCCTTGTTGGGTGCTATCGCGGCTCGGGTGGGCGGCGCCGGCGTTCTGATCGGTGCCTGGCGAGTCACCTTTTGGGGGGCGCTGGCGATGGCAATTACGGCGGGTGCCGGGGCGTTGTTCGGCACGGCCCAATAGTTCCCGATCCCTGTGCCTGCGCTGGCACACATTTTACGGTGGATAGCTGCTTGATCCTCTCAGTTATCCGCGCCGTAGAAATAAATGCCGTCCCGCCCTCGGTCCTTGGCCTGATACATGGCGATGTCAGCCAGCTTGAGGACTTCTTCCTCGCTTTGCTCATGATTGAGGAACAGGACAACACCGATACTCGCTGTGCAGTGATGGGTAATGAACTGCGAAGGCTCGCCCTTCGCCACCTTTTCCAGTACATACGGCTCGGCGATTGCGGCGCGAATTTTTTCAGCGATGATCCCCGCATCGGCCAGTGATTCGGCGAGATCGACATCCAGTTCGCCGAGTACGACGACAAATTCATCGCCGCCAAACCTGGCGACGGTGTCGGTTTCCCGAACGCAATCGGTGATCCGTTGTGCGGTCTGAATCAATAGTTGATCGCCCACGACGTGACCGTGAGCGTCATTGAGTGGCTTGAAATGGTCGAGATCGAGAAACATCAGCGCGCCATATCGGCCGCTACGCTTGCTTGCCGCCATGGCTTGCTGCAGGCGGTCAGTCAGCGTCAGGCGGTTGGGAAGTTTGGTCAGCGAGTCGTAGAAAGCCAGGTGATGAATTCTTCGTTCGGCTTCCTTGCGCTCGGTGACATCGTTTGAAACAACGACAACATATTTGATCTGACCGTTGTCGTCCCAGGCAACACCACCGCGCGACTCCATGATGCGGATGCCGCCGTCAGAGGTCAAGAATCGATATTCCAGATGTTGTCCGATACCTGACGCGACAGTTTCGGCGAAGGCCTGCCTGACGCGATCACGGTCGTCCGGATGGATCTCCAGGAAGCTGTTGCTGCCGATGCTGTTCCGATGGCCGAGCAGGCGTTCGTAGGAAGGGCTGTTGTAAATCCGTCGCCCCTCAACGTCGAGCACGGCGACGAAGCCATCGAGCCGCTCGGCGATGATGCGAAAAAGATGCTCCTGCTCCCGCAAGCGGTTTTCTGCATGCTTGCGCGGACTGATGTTGGTCATGGCGACATGGACGATGAAATCTCCAGGTGCTCGCTGGACGGCCAGGCAGTCGACGCGAAGATCAACTATCGCGAGGTCATTGCGGAGCAGTCTGAATTCTGCGTTTTGGTTGCCGCCGTGGCTGATCAGCGCCTTGAAAAAAAGCTGCCAGCGTTCGTCATCTTCCTGGCTGAGAAAGTCTGAAAAACTGCGTTTGATCAAGCGGGACCGATCGATACCAAAGAGTGCGGCGCCAGTGACGTTGATTTCGGCAATCTGCCCCGTGCTGCTTAATGTCAGGTAGCCGACCGGTGAAATTTCGTAGAGATCCAGGTAGCGTTTGTGTGATTCCTCGAGCGCGGTGTGTGCCTGCTTCAAGGACTCATTCAGCATCTCCATTTCGATTTGATGGACTTGCAGTTCATGGATCAGCTTGGCCTGATCAATCGGGTTGCCATTCGTTTCGCCTCTTGCCGCAAGACGTTCTTCGGCCACGCGGCGCAGCTCGCTTGAGTGATCAGGTACTTTTGACATTGGTCTTGCCTCGCCATCATTTAAGTACGGCTCTACTAATGAATATCATACTAGTCTAATGTGTGAATAGTCGCGTGAATGTGCGGCGGCGCTGATGAATTGCTCGCTGATGTTTGAGGATAGTGCAGGGGTCGTAGAAAGTCGTATCTGCGCGGTCGGGAAAAGCACGATTTTTGGTGATGCAAGGGTTGGCGCTTTGCTTTGCCGGGCGATGTTCCCGAATGCCCCGGCAGGTAGCGGTTTTTGCTCTGAACAATGCATTTAATTCAATGTATTGAGGATATTTTTTGGCACTCAGAGAGAGTGATCGGCGAGCAATATTTAGCCTTCCTTGACACCTGCAGATTGGGGTGATCAGAATATAGCCTTACCTGTCGGATGGGTGTTTCACATGGCATATTCTCCCGCTGTTCCCGGATCGAATGTCGGGATTGCCGGCTTTCTGGAAGGCAATCCGGTTGCCACCTTCATCATTGACGGCGATCATCGGGTGACCTGCTGGAACAAGGCCTGCGAAATGCTGACCGGTATCTCGGCCGCTGCGCTGATCGGTACCCGTGATCACTGGCGGGCGTTCTACCCGACCGAACGGCCGGTGATGGTCGACCTGATCCTCGACGGCTGCAAGGAAAGCGAGATCCAGTATTTTTACCAGGACAAGTTCCGTCGCTCGGAACTTATCCCCGGCGCTTTCGAAGCCGAGGACTTTTTCGCCGACTTCGGCGACGGGGGGCGCTGGCTCTACTTCACCGCCGCACCGGTTTTCGACCCGGATGGGCGGATCATCGGCGGCATCGAAACCCTGCAGGACATTACCGAACGGCGGCGGGCCGAAGCAGCGCTCCGCGAAAAGGAAGCCTTTCTCGCCCAGGTGGTCGACAGCAATTCGGTGGCCACCCTGGTCATCGATCACGAACACCGCGTCACCCACTGGAACCGCGCCTGCGAAAAGCTGACCGGCGTCACGGCCGAGACCGTACTCGTGACCCGTGACCGTTGGCGTCCGGCCCATCCCGAATCGCCGCCATCGATGGCCGACCTGCTGCTCGATGGCATCATCGAGACCGACTTCCGGCGTTTCTATTTCGGCGACCTGCAAAAATCGGCGCTGGTCGACGGCGCTTTCGAGACGGAGGAGTTTTGTGCGGATGTTGGTGGCGGAAAATGGCTTTTTATCACCGCCGCACCCTTGCGCAACCATGATGGAAATGTCATCGGCGCCATTGAAACAATTCAGGATGTGACCGAACGGCGTAAAGCCGAAGAGAGTTTGCGGTTAAGCGAAGAACTTTACCGAAAAATAAGCGTGACCGATGGGCTGACCGAGCTCTACAACGCCCGTCATTTTCACGCCATCCTCGACCAGGAACTGAGTCGGGCGGCCCGCTATCGGCGTCCGCTCTCCCTGATCATTCTCGATCTGGACGATTTCAAAAAAATCAACGACAACTACGGCCATGCCGAAGGCGACCTCGTGCTGCAGGTCCTGTCCGGCATCATCCAGTCATGCTTGCGTGGTGGCGATACGGCCTATCGCTATGGTGGCGAGGAGTTCGCCGTGCTGATGCCGGAAGCGCCCGTCGCAGCCGGTGCCATCCTTGCTGAACGCCTGCGCCAGTCCTTTGTGGAAAGTGCCGTGACTCTGGGTTGCGGCGCCATTGTGCACACCAGCGTCAGTGTCGGTGTCACCCAATACCTGCCCGGCGACGACGCCAAAAGTCTCTTTTGTCGGGCAGACGACGGCATGTATCAGGCCAAGCGGCGCGGCAAGAACTGCGTCGTGATCGTCGAGCCGCCAAGCGGTCCGTAGGACAGCAACGACAAGCGGTGGGGTACCTGCCGCAATGGAGCGTGCGACGAAATGTGCAGAGTGGCCGCCGCTTATCGCGTGCGCCTGGTGTTCAGCGACCGGTAGGGCAGTTACCTTGTCGGCATTCCCTTTATGGTGAGCCGGCCGAACGGGCGGGAACTCTATTCGGGGGTGAGCGCCGGCCCCTTGTTTTGCCTGAAACTGCCACCAGGGGCGTATCGGATTTCTGCTAAATTTGATGGTGTATGGATAGCAAGCGTATCCGGGCCGGTACTGCTGGAGACCCCGCCCGGGTGTATTTTGTCAGCATCGGAAAATGATGCGTTTGATGGCTTGAGGACTGAAGTGTTCCTGACGACCGCCCATGATCCGCTTTGATCTTCATTTGTGGCAGCGCTTCAGGGCTATCGCTGCGCCGTACTGGTTTCGCGACAAAAAGTGGGAGGCGCGTGGCTTGCTGCTCCTGCTGGTGCTGTTGCTCCTTGGCCAGACGGGATTCGCCGTGCTGTTCAACGAGCTGACCGGGGAATTCACCTCGGCGCTGGCGGCCAAGGATGAAGACAGGTTCTGGCGATCCATTGTTCAGTGCGTGGGCATTCTGGTCGTCGCGGTGCCGATTTACGCTTTTTACTTTTTCGTCCGGGACAAGCTCGGCCTGTACTGGCGGCGCTGGTTGACGCGGGATTTTCTTGGCAGCTACTTCAGCAATCGGGCCTATTACGAACTGAATGCCAGCGCCGAGATTGACAATCCCGATCAGCGGATTGCCGAAGACATCAATACCTTTACCCAGAAATCGCTCTATTTTCTTCTGGTCCTGGTCGGCGCTTCATTGCAGTTGATGGCGTTCAGCGGCGTTCTTTGGTCAATTTCCAAAGAACTGGTCGTTTTCTTGGTCATTTATGCCTTTGCCGGCACTGCGCTCACCATTCTGGTTTTCGGCAAAGTGCTGATCGGGCTGAACTTCTACCAACTCAAACGCGAAGCTGATTTCCGCTTCAGCCTGGTGCGCATTCGTGAGAATGCCGAGGCAATTGCCTTCTATCGTGGCGAGGGGCAGGAGTCCTGGCAGATCGGCCAGTATTTCAATGCGGCTTTCGGTAATTTCAACAAACTGATCCGGGCCCAACTGAATCTGAATCTGTTCCAGTACGGCTATAGCTTCATGACCATCATCCTGCCCTACGCCATCATTGCCGGGAAGGTGATCTCCGGCGAACTGGAGGTCGGGCGGGCGATTCAGGCGGCCGGTGCCTTTGCGGCCATTCTGACCGCGCTGACCGTGATCGTCGATAACTTCGAGAGCTTCAGCAAGTTTGCCGCCGGGATTGATCGCCTCTATAGCTTTGCCAGTTTTTTGACCGGAAAAGACGGTCGACCGCAGCCTATGCCGCACATCGAGTTGGTCCGGAATTCCCGACTATCCATCGAAAACCTGACGCTGCAGACGCCGAACCACGCCCGAACACTGATCAACG
>CAYWNX010000079.1:0-9215 GCA_964459735.1 uncultured Dechloromonas sp.
GAATGTTATGGGCCAGCGCACCTACGGCCAAATTGCACTCAAATGGAGCGCCGAAGGAGACTGTATCGGCCACAGCCAATTTTTCCACTTCAACGTAGGCTGGCGCGAAGGACTGCAAGAAACAATTGAATTTGCTTGCGGTCTACTCTGGTCTACAGGCAAAGAAGGTGAGGAGCTGCTAGTCGGAGTTGGTATCAAAGATGAGTTAATCGGTTTTTGCAAAATACCAGTTAGCAAGTTTAAGTGGGAACCATACGCCGATACTATGTGGTACGCCTGGCGGTGGGAAGGTAAGCCGAACCGAGTGGAGATCCACTAATCTTTATAAAGTCCGCGCGGTTCCCAGATCATCCAGCCAGAATGAATGCCGGTACTACGATGTTCGTGGCCATAGAAATCACCATACTTATCCTTCATACCGTAATTTGGTGGCCGATAAGCTTGACTAGGAGTAAGCGCCGGCAGCTCATCAGTAGCTAGCTTATCCTGAACCCAGAAAGCATTAACGCCTTCCTTCTCACAATAGACCAAACGGTAGCCATATTGCTTTAGCAAGTAATAAAAGGCTGCTAAAGAAGCCCCGTAATAATCCCCCCAAAGTTTGCCTGGCTCAATTGGATATTGAGTAACCACCGGCAAAACTGGTCCATAAGTACCGTTATATTCCGTGACTATTGCTCTTGGCCGATAACGAGTCAAAAGCTCCTTCAAAACGTGATAATCAATACTGTCTATATCTAGTGATAAAAAGTCAAAATTCTCTGGGACATCATAACTCTCCAACAACCCAGCAACATTTTCTACAGTAACCCAATGCTTCTTAACGCCGTTACGCTTGGCCTCCTCAGTATCAGCAATCTCGCTGCCCTCTAGTTTACAGACCTTCCAACCAGCCTCTTCTAAGGCGGCCACATTACTTGTGATCCGCCCGTCATAAGCACCAATATCAACCGCAAAGCGAGAATCAGTACCAATCACCTCAAAAATTCGGGCAATGATACCGTCCTCGCCTTGCTGCGAATAAACAGACTTTTCGTACTGCTCCACTAGAGCCTATTCTTTATTGTTCTGTTTTTCGTGCTTTTTGGCATACTCTTCATCAAGCGCAGCCTTGCCAGCTTCAGCATCTTCGCCCAAACCGTTATTAACTTCCGGGTTAGCTATTTTGCTGCCAGCGGCATAGGGATCAATGGATTCCTCTTGGGTAGCTTCACCAACCGGATTAGTTTCTTTAGCTTTGTCAGGATGCTTCTCGGCAGCCTTAACTTCTGGTCCCTTTGGTCCATTAGCTTGCTCCTTATTACGCCAGGCCAACTTACCGCGAGTAGAGCCGCCAGTACCAGATTCGTCTTCATCAGAAGCCTGGTCTTCAGCCTCTTCGGCACTAGCCTCGCCATCAGCAACAGCCTCGCCCAAATCTTCGGCGTCAGCCGGAGATTCATCAACTTGTTCATTAGTAGTATTTAGCTCCTCTTCATTATCGGGAGCTGCGGTCGCAGTATCTTTCTTCTTCTTCGCCATAATTAAAATCCTTGCTTATATTTATATAACAATTAGAAGTATAGCAAAGACGCCGAATTAGGTTGTAATAAATCTAACCTAAGCGTCTATTAGAGCGATCAACTCAGCCTTGGTATTCTCATTCCGGTAAAGCAATTGCTTAATCCGGCAGATAGCCCTCAGCTGTTTCAAATTCATTGCTGCTTTATTGCCAAACATACATTTAGTTTAGCACACAGAGCCGCTGGCTAAAGCCAACGTCTGCGGTAAATTGAGGGCCTAAGATGGGTGCAAGATAAGGTGCAACAAATGAAAATTTTGTGAATTTTCGTGACTGTACGAAAGATAAAAAAGATGGTCTAATATATTTCCCCTATTTTTTTAGAATTTGGGGGGTGGGGATCTATACGCTACCGACGCTCCGCAAACACACCACCCCCCCCGGTTATTCTCACAACGCCTGGCGCGTCCAGGCTCAGCACGTGCCAGCGTGCGCTCTAACAATACATACATGAGCCATGTACTAACATATACGCCCATTTACAGGGGTAGCGTCGCAAAATGTTTATTGTGCGACCCTCTAAATCCGCTTATGTAACAGGGGTGGATATCTGCTGCGATTGACAAAATTGCTTATTTATTAAATTCAATTGTTACAGTTACACGAACAAAATTGCCATTGAATATATTTTTATTGAGATAGGTATACCTATTTTTTTTATTTGGTTAGTATAGCTCATGCTGTAACAAATTCTTTTAGATTGAATTGGGTTTTTTGTTCGCTCATTTTCACCCCATATTTTCACTTCATATTAGACCATAAAAATCTGTTACAGAATAGTCCACCCAAATTTGACAAGTAGCTGTAACATTATTTATTATTTATGCTACAATATCTATACTAATAAACAAGGATACCTATACTATGCTTTATATTAATGATTCGAAACAACCGCATTACCTATACTCAGACGTTGTGGACCTGGTAGTTAAATCTGGGATAGACCCAAAACGGGCCTATATTTTTTTGGCAGCGCTTGGTGTTAAGGGTGTTTTGGCCAGGATTCAAAGTCCTACTAGTTTAGACTATTTAGCGCCGGCTAAGGTTGCAGTTAAGGACAATAAATTAGTGAGTTTTGTTGAGATTTGCAAACATTGTCAATCTGTTAAAATACATAATGTTTAAAAAAGTATTGACAACATTTAAATTGTGTGATTAACTGTTGCCAGTCACGCAAAAGGAACGCTGACCGGACAACCTAAGCACGTTGCCCTGAAACTAAACTGCTTAACCAATTATTAACTAACTCAAGTAAAGGTGTAAAAACTATGAGTATCGTACAAAAAGTAACTTTAAACGACTTCTGGCATTGGCTAGTCCAAGACCCGGATTCTAGCTACTATAAAGCTTTTAGCTACCATGGCGCTGGTGCGTTGTTCAGCTATTTTGAGAATCTATCAGAAGAGATGGAAGAACCGATAAGCTATGACCCGATTGCCTGGTGTGTAGAGTTTAGCGAATATGCGACTTTGCATAAATTCAACGAGGACTATAACTCAGACGTTAAGTTCGAATCCTGGGACGAAGTGGCGGAGAACACTACAGTAATTAAGTTTGGCAACGGCTCAGCTGTTGTAGGGGAATTTTAAAATGGAAGAATTAAAAACCGAATTTAAATTACGGTTACAACACTTATATGTTGAACTGTTGGAAGAAAACGGCTTAAGCACCGGAGATATTGACCCTCTAATGGCTAGCGAGCTAGAGGACGCAGAAAACAAATTAGCCAATGTTGTTACTAGGTGGATGCAAGTTGGCAAGGGGGAAAATTAAAAAATGGTCAAAATATGCAAAGAGTTATGGTGCAAACATTGTGGCAAATATAACGTAAGTTGTAGTTGCTCAGAAAATTGTGACTGTATCGAAGTCTAAGAGCTAAGGCTTAAAGCCTGGACCTGTGGCCGGAAGTCGTTAAAAGCCGGCCCACCAAAATAAAAAGGAGTAATATGAAAAGCATTGAAACTTGGGCAATTTGGACAGCTAGCATAATTTTGTTAGCCTTCCTGGTAGCCGGACAATTAATAAATTAAGGACAGAAGACAAAATGAGTAAAGTAATTTTACACTTGTGCGCCGATACCGGCTCAGATACCCAGCCCTATTTTGAAGATTCAGAATATGAGGTGGTGCTGGTTGATAAGGGTATCGGAGTTGAGAACTTTCAGGTTTTGCGGTGGCTGCACTTTCACGGGCTAGATAAGAAAATACATGGCGTAATTGCTAACCCGGTCTGTTTAGAGTTTTCAACCGCGCGCAGCAACGGCCGAGCGCGTAACCCGGAAGAAGGGATGTTTTTAGTTAAACATTGCCAGCGGATTATAGAAGAGGCGCGAAGTGTTGGCGGTCTAAAATTCTGGGTAATTGAAAACCCAGCACGCGGAGTATTGCATAAATACCTTGGAGAACCGCGCTATAAATACGAGCCTTGGTGGTATGGTAGCCCTTGGACTAAACAAACAGCACTTTGGGGCGAATTTAATATACCGAAGCGCAAGTATTACAATTGGGAAGATGTACCGAAGATACCGGAGCTTTATACCCGGCCAGGCCGGCCTAAGCCGTCATTAGCCTTTATGCATAAAAGCGCGCAAAGACTAATCCCAGAATTTGACGTGCTAGAACAGACCGATTCGGATATGGAGTTTCGGAGCTTGTGCAGCCAGAAATTTGCCCAGGCATTCAAGGAGGCTAACCCATAATGAAACTCTATAACTACCAAGAAGAATACCTGGCTAAACTACCGCCGAATTGCATCATGGCAGCAGACCTTGGCACGGGTAAAACTCTGATGAGCCTGGCACACTGGGAGCGCCAGAACACAGGTCGACCGCTGCTGGTTGTAGCACCGGCTAGCAAGATTAGAACGGGAGATTGGGAGCTTGAGGCTAAGCGGTGGTTCGGCGATAATATGCCCGATATTACATATATTAGCTATGAGAAACTGCGCGTGATGGATAGAGCCACGCTAAGACCGCGCCATTGGTTATTTACCGGTGCGCGCAACGGCGGAACTATCTATGATGTTATTGCTGATGAGTGCCATGCGCTGAAGAACCCACAATCTAAACAGTCTAAAGCTATATTTGAAATTAAGATGAGTGGCGGTAGCTTTATTGGGCTATCCGGCACTCCGCTGCCGAACGGCTGGATAGACTTTGCCGGCTATTCCAAGCTGTTTGGTTACACCTCCGGCATAACTGAGTTTAAGAACCGCTATTGCAACATTCAAGACTTTAAAGGCTTTCCGGAAATTATTGGCTATCACAACGTAGAGCAATTAGAGTTTGAATTTGCTAAGACGGCCTACAAGCTAGACCAAGACCAACGAGCGCAACTGCCAGGCCAGCGGAAAATTAGGGTTGATATACACTTAACGCCAAAGGCAGCCAGACTGTTTAACACAATTAGAATAAGCCGAAAAGACCCACGAACGGAAGAGTTGCTGGATTCCGCGCCACGATTGTTATCAGTACTTCGTCAGGCTACCACAGAAGCCAGGCTGGACAACCTATTATCGGTAGTAAATGATACTTCGGACAATGTAATCATCTACTACAACTACATATCTGAGCGCGCAGCTATTCTGAAAACTCTGGCCAAAACAGATAAGAAAATATTGCGCCAAGACGGGGATAGACACGATCCATTGCCGGCTGCCGATGCTAAACTACAAAATACAGTTTTGGTGGCACACTATAAGTCCGGCAGCACTGGTTTAAACCTACAATGGGCGAACGTCACAATATATTTTAGTCCGACTTACAGCTATCAAGAATTTGAGCAGTCAGCTGGGCGAACGTATCGTAACGGTCAGACTAAGCATTGCCTATACTACCTGTTTAATGTTCGGGGTACGATTGACTCTACTATCTGGCGTTGCTTACGTGATAAAAAGGACTTTAACGATAAATTATGGAAGGATGAAGAAAGTGAAAGCTAGAATGACTGAAGCCGAAATTCGGCTAGATGAATTAAAATTAATTGGTTTTGATAATGACTTGCACGATGAAATTAAGGACTCATTGTACGAACAATATCTAGAAAGACGGGTGGCTGCGCTTAAAAAACTAATATCTATGGACCGCAAAAAAGAACCGAATGATAAATGGCTAAAGGCAGAATTTTGGATTAAAGGCCAGGAAAAAGTTGTACTTAAAAAGCTTAGACACCTTTTGGCTCTAGTAGCTATTGACCACAAAGTTAGTAATTTTAGAATTAATATGGAAGATGTGAAGGAAGAAAAAAATGAATGAACAACCAGAGAATAGTGCTTACCGATTGCATGGACACGAATTGCCGGTAGACCCTAAACTATACAGCGAACGCGTCAGGGAAATAGCTGAGCAGCGCCGGACTCAAGAAGCAGAGTTTTGGGCCAGACTTGGCGAAGTACCAGTTAAAAAGTATTTAACGAATTGTGATCCGGGAGATGAAACTAATGAACACAGCTAATTTAGAAAACTGTAAAAAGCTTTATGAGCTGAGTGGATGGACAGAAGCAAATAATTTTTGGATGTTAATGGTATCTGGCGATTGGAGAATAATACCGCCCGATTATCCAGCAGAAATAGAAATAAATAAAGCTTGTTATCCTGCCTACGACCTCGGCTATCTGCTAAGGAAGTTGCAACCAGAACTAGAATATTTACGCCCAAATACTGTACAAACTGGCTGGGTCGCTAAATGGGTTGAAACTAATAGTGAAAAAGATTTGATTTTCGCCTACACCCCCGAAGATGCCGCTTGCCTGTTAGCTATTAAATTATTTGAAGAAGGTATATTAGAGCCACCCAAGGAGGTAGAGTGATGAGTGAATGCCCTAGTTGTAAAAGTGAGGGGGTGAAGGTTAGCCCTCAGGGCAGATGTGTGAAGTGTTGGTGGATAAGTTTTTAAATTATAGAAGCGGAGAAATAAATGAAAGACTCACAAACCAGTAAAGTAACAGAATATAGTTTTGAAATATACAGTAGTGGGCTAGTGCATTGTTCGGTTTGTACTGATGCCCCTAGAGAAGAAATAGAAACTCTAGTAAATGAGCATAACCCGACTGGTCTAAAGCATGGGTGGCACTTCTCGGATGATAAGACGTTCAGAGGTGGACAGCCGAACCCAGCCCCGTGTGAAACCCACCCCAATAATAAACATTATTTGATGGTCTGCTAGCGATGAAAAACACCAATAGGCAATATAGCAGCGGCGGTAAGAGCCGTCCCGACTACCAAACATCAACCCAACCAAACCCAAAGGTTAAGACTACCGAAGTGCCTGACCCATCCAAGGAGGCTGATACTGCCCCACAGAGCGATACCCTGCAAGACAGAATTAAAGTCAGCCTACAACAACTTAGCGACTTGGCTGGTTATGCGATGGATGATGACGAAGAGGGCGCAGACTTCTTAAAATTACTTGTAAGCGACACCACCAAAGCCCTAGCTGACCTGTTTATGGCTGAAACAGAAACGCTGGTAAATGAACCAGACGACCCTAAAATATGGCGACAACAGCCAGCTTGGGACGCCAGAAAAGAACTAAGAAAAGAAATCCTAGACAAAGCCAGGAGGAAGTATGGCAAAGATTAAATGCCCTAAGTGCAAAAGTGCTAATGTTGAATTTGATGGTTCTGTATATTGGTGTAAGTTTCCTTTATGTGCAAATATTTGGAGGTCATAACCATGACCACAGAAGAACCACTAGATAGCCAGACATCAGCAAAAGAAATCTGTAAAGAACATTATTGGGCATGGCACAACGACCCACACAGCATACCCACCCAATACAATAAATGTATGGTCTGTGATGTAATTGACTGCTCGGAAGCCATCCAAAAAGAAAACCAAAAGGCTAGGATAGAGGAATTGAAAATGTTAAGGCAGCAGTTTAGCTACCCAAGCCAAAAATTCCTAAGAAGTGCCTTAAACCACCGCATATCAGAACTGGAGAGTCTTAATAATGAATAAGAAAGTTATAAAATATGGAAATAGTTAAAGGCGAATATCCGCCAAATTATAAAGCTATAGCCAAGGCCTTCAAGATTAAAGACAAAAAAGGTGTTGTATTTACCTATGGCGATGAATTGTTTGTGCCTAGCGGGGGAACCCCAGATAAATACTTGTTGCGCCATGAAGAAACTCACCAACGGCAGCAAAACGCTATGGGAGTTGAGGTCTGGTGGGAGCTGTACCTTAAAGATCCGGAGTTCCGCTATAACCAGGAGCTTGAAGCCTATCGTAACCAGTATAAGAGCATGGGAGACTTACCAATTGAAGCCAGAATGAGCTATTTGGAGCATATATCTACAGACTTGGCCGGACCGATATATGGCAACTTAATGACTGTGGCTGAGGCTAGAGCCGTAATTACAGACGGCATTGTTCCTAAGAGACCAGGCTCATTTAAGTCAAATAATCTACGCAAGGCTAAGAAACGGCAGCGTCAGAATAGGAAGAAAGGTAGAAGATGAGTGGCATACTTGGGGTTAGCATTGTTGAAGTTCATCAAAACGGTCACATTTTTGGTACAAGTAATTCTTGTGCTAATTGTGGGATTGGCCGAGGAGCTTATGAAAATCATAAGCCACCGTGTCGTGATTACATGGATGCGAATGTGCGAGGGTATCAATTAGTAGATAAATATCTGGCTGCCGGTAAAGATCCAGAAATGATGATAGTGTCTAAAAAAGAGATACGTGAATTACAAGCTAAAGTAAATAATCTATTGACAAAGTTAAAAAAATTTAGTAGTATTAAAGAGTCAATTAACTAGCAAAGGAACGCTAAAATGACACAAACAAAAAGCATGGAGCTTATAGACACTCCATTCAAAATGGGCCGACCAAAGGCCATGAAAAAAAATGTTCGTAATAACTATCTGAACAATATCTCTACCGGAGCTATGGTTTGGCATTTGGTTAAACGACACAAGTTCGGCCTGGTATTAACCTGGGCCATACTAGCCACAGTAACCTATATATTTCCACCAACTTGGGATATATTAGGCTCATTAGTTCGCTAAGTAAGCAGGAGGGTAGCCAAGTGAATATAGAAGTTAAATATATTCCAAGCATTGAGAGAGTTCAGGTTCAGGGGGCAAAGGAGAAGCCGGTGTCGCTGCTAAAAAGAATTAGACAAATTTTTTGTTGGCACGATTGGTCCCATACCAGGGGCTATGACCAACCAGTACCCGGCGCAATTTGTACTAAGTGCGGTAAACCATATAAGGAATAGAAAATGACACAGAACCAATCAGAAATTTTAGTTAAAAACCCAAACACCAAAAAGGCTATAGCCGTATTAACTAAGTTCGCTGAGCTTGAGGCTACTTACAAGACTGCTGAAAAAGAAGCCAAAGCTGCTACCGAGCTTATCAAAGAAGCCATGATAGCTGGCGGCGTTGAAAGAGTGGTAATTGATATGCCCGGTTGGGAAGGCTATATCACGCTAGCTGAGCGCACCAGCTACAAGGCCGAAGATATTAGCCAGGTTGCTGCTGAGTTTACTAAGCCGGCGCTTGATACTGATAAGGTTAAGGCTCATGCCACACTCCAAGGCGCGCTGCCGGCCGGTGTGGTAGAATCTAAAACCCAGTACATAACTAAAAAGATTAAGGGGGTTGAATAATGTGGAACTTAACTAAGTGGTATCAGAAAACGGCCTACA
>CAYWNX010000080.1:0-6388 GCA_964459735.1 uncultured Dechloromonas sp.
GCGTGATAAATTCCCCAGACCGTGCCGAAGAGGCCGATGAAGGGTGCGGTCGACCCAACAGAAGCGAGAAAAGTCAGACCGCGCTCGATCCGCGACTGGGTATTGACGATGTGCGAACGCATCGAACGGGTCAGGAATTCGCTGGCATTGACCCCGGCCCCGATGCCGCGCGCGGCATTCTGTTGATGCGCCTGGGCGGCATGGGCGCCGGTCAGCGCCAGACCGGCGAAGATGCCGGACGGATCATCGCGGCGCAAGTTATCCAGCGCCTCAGGCAGGGAATTGGCACTCCAGAAGCCGGCCAAGGCCCGCTCCTGCGAACGCGATCCACGCCAAGCCGACATTATTTTGCTGACAATCACCATCCATGAAGCCAGCGAAAGCAAGCCGAGAATAATGGCGGTTGTGTGGGTCACCAGGTCGCCCTGGTTCCAGAAGTGGGCAAGGCCCATTGGCGATTCCATGCTTTCCCTTTCCTTAATCAAACGCAAAGGTGATCGGAACGATCACCGACGATTCAACGGGCTCATCACCCCGCTTCGCCGGCACAAAACTCCAGCGCGCCACCGCATCGGCAGCGGCACTATCCAGTCGTCCATAGCCGCTCGACTTTGAAACAGCGACCTCCAGGGCAGCCCCCTGGGTGCTGACCAGAACTTTCAGCAAAACCTTGCCTTCTTCGCCATTACGCCGCGAAAGCATCGGGTAAACCGGTTTCGGGTTATGCAGATAATCCGCATCGAAGCGCGCCGCAACGATGGCCGCCGGCGGAGCTGGCGGCGCAGGAGGAGCCGCAATCGGCTGCGCCACCGGTACCGGCGGTTGCGGGGCGACGACAAAATTGCTGGGGCTCGGAGCAGCGCTGGCCACCGCCAGCACTGGCTGGGGCTGTACCGGTGGTGCCCGACGGACCACTTTGGGCGGCGGCGGCAAAGGCTTGGCCGGCTCGACCTTCTTTTCTTCCATCATCGGCAGCAAGCGCACGCTGATGCTCAGCGGCAACTGGATCAGCTCATTCTTGACCGAGAGATAAAGCGCCATGTAGCCGAGCACAAGATGCAAGGCCAGCACAATGCCGCCATTGACCAGACGCTCGCCCAGCGACGGGCGAGTTTCGGCACAATTCAGCGGCGGCAAGGCGACAGCAATCACAGCGTTTCCTAATTTTGATTGGAATCAAAAATCGTTATAAAACAACAATTTGACGCGAAGTGATTCTAAATGAGCGAGGCTATTTTTCCGATGCGACAAATCGTCACACCCCGCCAGTGAGAGAGTCAGGCAAGTGCCTGCATTGCCTGAAGCGACCCAAGCCTGGCCTGCATCGAGGACGCCCCGAACACCGAGCTGTTGAACAAGTAGAATGGAAAGATGCGCGTCGACCACCCCATCTCGCCAGAACGCCCCGAATGGCGACGGAGCGGTCCCTTTTTCCTGCTCGCCCTTGCCTTGCATGCAGCAGCGCTTTTTTACCCGATGCAGAGAGTGGTCGGCATACTGGATACACCACCGCCCAGCCCCATCGTGGTCCGGCTGGAGCCGGCCGCCCCGGCCGCACTCGCCGAGCCGCCCAAGGTTCAGCCACCACCGCAAGCAGCCGGCACGACACGCCGGAACCGCCCTGCCCCGACGCCGCGTCCGGTAATTGCCATGGCGCCGGAACAAACCGCCCCGACACCTGCCTTTACCACGCCCGCGCCAGTCATCGCCTCACCCACAGCACCCGCAGCTCAAGCCGCCGCCGTCACCAACCCAGCACCTGCGGCGACCGTCAGCGCCGCCCGCTTTGATGCGGCTTACCTGGATAACCCGCGCCCCAACTACCCGGCAAGATCCCGCCGCCTGGGTGAAGAGGGCAAAGTGCTGCTCAGGGTTCGGGTCAGCCCGGATGGTCGCGCTACTGCGGTCGACCTGGAAAAAAGCAGTAATTTTGAACGCCTCGACGAGGCTGCCCGTCAGGCCGTTGCCGGCTGGCGCTTCGTGCCCGCCAAACGTGGCAACGAAGCCATCGAAGCCGTGATCATCGTCCCCCTGGTCTTTCGAATGGAAGACTGAAATCGGGCGATGTACGGAATTTTCACTCACTAGAATTGACGATGGGGACCGAAGTCCCCACCGGCTATCTTTGGTAACAAGGCTCTAGCAGCCCCGGCTAACCGTTTTTAGGCGGCAATAGCGAATTGCTCATCATTGGCAATTATGGATTTGCTTCATTAACGTCGATCGCCTGACGAGTTGCCTACTCACCTTTGCCCGCCCTGTCGAAACCAGTGCACCCCCATCTAAATGCACCGTGATGCACTTAGGTGGAGGTGAGGGGAATCGAACCCCTGTCCAGAACGCCTCCAGATTGTCGGAATTACAACCATAAGGTTCATGTTACAGCAGTGAATGGCACCTTTCAATCCAAGCTGTGCAATGGATTGTGGTTGACGTGTAACTGTGCCGCCTTTTCGCAATGGGTTGATTCAACGACTGCACCACCCCCGGCCGGCATCCCAGCCAGCAGGGGGGCTCAGGCGCTCGGACAAGTTGCCGGTGCTTCTCAGCTTGCGACTAGTGCCGTCAAACAGCGCGTAGAAGCGAGATGGTTCGGCAAAATCGTCACACCAGCGCCATTCCCAGACCAGTTCGTCGCGCGCCGCAAAATATACCGTCCAACTCGGCCACGGCGGACCGATAACGCGCATTACTTCTTCCTGCGTCATCCCCGGACGAAGGCGGGCAAAGTACTTTGGCTCGAGAACATTTTCCCGGCTCACCAGCATGCCGCCGGAGTCGATCCGCAACATATAGGTATGGTAGCCGGCAGGACCTCGTGGGTAAGCCAGCAACTCGCCGCCATCCGCCTCCGCGAAGCGCATGGCCGGCTGGCCCATCAGCGTGGTGACATCATCCCGGCTGCTGACCCCGGGTTGCAAGCCGTGCCCACCATAGGAGGCACAGCCGGCGATCAGGGCGGCACAGATCAGGGCAATGATTGCTTTCATCGGAACTCCCCGGATTCATCGGCCAAACATCGGCTGACCACTTTCGGCGCAGATTTCAATGCTGGCAGTAAAGTGAGGCGCTGGCCGATCAAAAGTTCCGTGGAGCAGCAATCGCCGCCAGCTTTTTTCAGAGCTCCCGTTCGGCGCTCAACAGCCGCTCGCAATAACGGGCGATCAGATCGACTTCGAGATTGACCTTGCTGCCCTGTTTGAGCTGATTCAGCGTCGTATTCTCCAGCGTGTGGGGAATCAGGTTGATTGTAAACACCTGCCCGCTAACCTCGTTGGTGGTCAAACTTGTGCCATTCACCGTCACCGAACCCTTGCGTGCGATGTACTTGGCGATCTCCTGCGGCGCGATGATTTCGAGCAAGCGGTTATCGCCCACCGGGTCGAAACGCAGTACTTCACCAACGCCGTCCACATGGCCGGAAACCAGATGGCCGCCAAGCCGGTCGGAGAGGCGCAGCGCCTTCTCCATGTTGATTTCGCCCGGCGCATCGAGGCCGACGGTACACGACAGCGTTTCCGGCGAGACATCGACCATGAAATGATTGCCTTCAGTGGCCACCACCGTCAGGCAAACGCCGTTGCAGGCAATCGAGTCGCCCAGCGCCACATCGTCGAGGTCGAGCTTGCCGGCGTCGACATGCAGGCGGAAGCCGGCTTCACGGGTGCTCAGGTGAGTGATACGGCCGACCGCCGCGATAATTCCAGAGAACATGGTTGAACCTGTGTGGGGCAAAAATGAAACTTTATCACGCTCATTTGATTTCTCGACTTGCTGGAATATCATGTTGATAAGCGAATTTTTATCGCTTTGTCATTAAACCGCCCGAAGGACAGGAAAATGAGCCGACTATTGCCCGTCATGCTGCTTTCGACCATCGCTACCGGCGCTTTGGCCGATATCAATATCGGCGTTACCCTTTCTACCCGAGGGCCGGCCGCGTCACTGGGCATTCCGGAAAAGAACACGATCGAATTACTGCCCAGGATGATCGCCGGGCACAAGGTGAATTACATCGTGCTCGACGACGCTTCCGACAGCCTCACCGCGGTCAAAAACACGAAAGCCCTGATCGGTGGACACAAGGTCGATCTCGTTATCGGTTCAACGACAACGCCCAATTCACTGGCCATGATCGATGTCGTCGCCGCCAGCGAAACGCCGATGATTGCCCTGGCCGCCTCGTCGCTGATTGTCGAACCGATGGATTACAAGCGCATGTGGGTGTTCAAAACGCCGCAAAACGATGCCCAGATGTCGACGGCCATCATTGAGCACATGACCAATAACGGCGTAAAAACTGCGGCTTACATCGGTTTTGCCGATAACTATGGCGAAGACTGGTGGAAGGAATTTTCAAAACTGGCTGAAGTACGCAAGATCAAACTGGTCGGTAACGAACGTTACAAGCGCACGGATGCCGTGGTCACCGAACAGGTGCGGAAGGTCATGGACGCCAAACCGGATGCCGTGCTGATCGGCGCGGCCGGCATGCCGGCAATGCCGCCACTGAAGTTGCTCAAGGAAAAGGGGTATCTGGGCCTCATTTACCAGACGCATGGTGTCGCCAGCAAAGACTGGCTGCGTCTTTGCGCCAAGGACTGCGAAGGTGTCGTCTTGCCAGTCAGTCCGCTGCTCGTCGCCGCTCAGTTACCGGCTGAGAATCAGGCAAAAAAACCGGGGCTGGAATACATCGCCAAATACGAGGCGAAGTATGGCAAAGGCAGCGTCAGCACCTTCGGCGCCTATGCCTGGGATGCAGGCATATTGCTGGCCAATGCCGCCCCGCTGGCATTGAAAAAGGCGCGGCCGGGCAGCCGCGAATTCCGTCTGGCATTGCGCGATGCGCTGGAAGAGAGCAAAAACATTGCCGCTGCGCATGGCGTCTTCAATATGAGCGCCGCCGACCACCAGGGCTTCGACCAGCGTGCCCGGGTCATGGTGAGGATCGAAAACAATAACTGGAAACTGGTCAGATAGCCCAGCACTTCAAGCCACCAGCGAATCAGCCGGCAGCAAAACTAACTGGCCGCCTCGGCGCGATTCAGCGCCTGCATGAATGTCGTTGCATCCTGAAAACCAACGACGCGCACGGTCTTGATTTCCTTGCCGGATTTATCGAAAAACAGGATTCCCGGCGGGCCGAATAGCCCGAAACGGGCGAGCAGCGCCTTGTCATCCGCCAAATTGGCGGTGACATCGGCCTTCAACAGCTTGAAACCGGCCAGCTTGGCCTGCACTGCCGGGTCGGCGAAGGTGAAACGCTCCATTTCCTTGCACGAGACACACCAATCGGCATAGAAATCGAGCATCACCGGCTGGCCGGCGGCCACCACCTTGGCCTCCAGTTCGGCCACCGAGGCCACCGGCTCGAAGGGCAGTTTTTTGACCTCGGCCGCCACCGCCTGCCCACGCAGCCCAGCTAGCGGTTGCAGCGGATCGCGGCCACCAGCCAAAGCGCCGATCAACAGCGCCGCGCCGGTCAGCAGCATGACGATGCCGATGCCTTTCCAGAAGCGCTGCCAGCCCTTGGCATGCGGCGGCAACGGATCGAGGGCATGCAGATAGATTGCCGGAATGATCATCAACGCGGCCCAGGCCAACATTTGCGCCACGACGGGAATGACCGGCGAGATCAGCCAGACGGCGGTGGCCAGCAGCAGCACGCCGAACGCCTTCTTGACCGCTTCCATCCACGCCCCCGCCTTGGGCAGCAGCGTGCCGGCGGAGAGGCCAACGATGATCAGCGGCACGCCCATGCCGAGCGCCATGACGAACAGCGCCGCGCCGCCGAAGACGGCATCGCCGGTCTGGCCAATGTAGAGCAGCGCCCCGGCCAGCGGTGCGGCGACGCAGGGGCCGACGATCAGGGCCGACAAGGCGCCCATCAGGAAAACACCAACGCCGCGCCCGCCCTGCAGATGGCCGGCTTCATCGGACAACTTGCTTTGCAGCGCCGTGGGCAATTGCAATTCGTAGAAGCCGAACATCGAGAAGGAAAGCACGACAAAAACCAGCGCAAAGGCGCCGAGCACCCACGGGCTTTGCAGCGCGGCGGCGAGCAGCGTGCCGGTCAGCCCGGCGGCGATACCGGCGGCCGAGTAGGTAACCGCCATGCCCAGCACGTAAGTCAGCGACAGCGTGAAACCCCGGCCGCGCGTCACTTTGTGGCCTTGCCCGGCAATGATGCCGGAAAGGATGGGAATCATCGGGAAGACGCAGGGTGTCAGCGACAAGCCGAGGCCGGCGAGGAAGAAAAAGGCGAGATTGGCCCAGAAACCGGCGTCTTTCAGCGCCGCGGCGATGCGGCCGCTTTCATCGCCTTCACCCGCCTGAGCCGCATTGATCGACAGTGTGCTGGCCGGATCGGGCAGCTCAAGGCTGACGC
>CAYWNX010000080.1:6398-9212 GCA_964459735.1 uncultured Dechloromonas sp.
CGCCGGCATCGGCACAGCCCTGCGAGGTGACTTTCAGCTTGAGCGGCAGCACGCCCGAGGCAGTGCGCTCGACCGGCACGCGAATGGCGACACTCTTGTAATAGACCTCGACCTTGCCGAAATTCTCGTCGTCCTTTTCCTTGCCCTTGGGAATCTGCAGCGCGCCCAGCGTCGTGCCCTCGCCATCGACCACCACCCGGAAGGCATTGCGGTAGAGGTAATAGCCCTTGGCGATCTCGTAGCTGAGTTCGATCGTCTGGCCATCCAGCGCCTTGACCGAGGGTTTGAAAGCGACCGCCGGATCGAGGAATTCCTGCGCCTGAGCCAGCGAGAACAAAAAGGAAAAGAGGAAGAAGAATAGGCGCATGGTCATTTGAGTGTTTCCGCCGCCACCCAGTTCAGGTAAGCCGGCAGGCCCTGCGTGATCGGCAAGGCGATAATTTCGGGCGTTTCGTAGGGATGCAGCCCGGCGATCAGTTTTTCCAGCGCCGGGTAGTTTGCTGCGGTCGACTTGATAAAAAGGGGAATTTCGGTGGCCGACTCGACCGCGCCTTGCCAGCGGTAAAGCGACTGGACGCGCGGCAGAATATTGACGCAGGCCGCCAGCTGGGCCTCGACCACGGCCAGCGCTATGGCGTTGGCCGTTTCTTCGTCGGGGCAGTTGGTCAGAACGAGCAAGGTTTCCATCAATGAATCCTACTTGAGCAGGCGGCGGCGGGTCAGATGCAGGGCGATGGTGAAGGCTACGCCAGCGGTAACGAGCAGCGCCATGATGTGGATCAGCGCATTTTCCGGCACCTGCCCGGCCAGCAAAGGCCGAATCAGTGCCACGCCCTGCGCCAGCGGCAGCCAGCCACCGATCATCGCGAGCCAGCCCGGCAACTGATTGGTCGGGAAAAACACCCCGGAAATCAGCGTCATCGGCGTGATGAACAGGGTGAAGTAATACATAAAAAAATCGTAGGACGGCGCCAGCGCATTCCAGATCAGCCCCAGCCCGGCAAAAGCCAGGCCGGTGAGGACGATGGCCGGCAGCGCCCAGAGCAGCAGCGGGCCGTGCGTCAGGCCAAGCACGGCAATCACCAGCAGAATGGCCGCCCCCGAAAACAGCGACTTGGTCGCCGCCCAGAACAACTCCCCGGCCACCACATCGGCCAGCCCGAGCGGCGTATTGAGAATCGCATCCCAGGTTTTCTGGACATGCATGCGCGAGAAAGCCGAGTAAAGCGCCTCGAAAGTCGCCGCGTTCATCGTCGAAGCGCAAACGGTACCGGCCGCGAGGAAAGCGATGTAGGGCTGACCTTCAACCGTCGGCAGCATCGCCCCCAGGCCGTAACCAAGGCCGAGCATGTAAATCAACGGATCAGCCAGATTGCCGAGAATCGACGGCAAGGCCAGTTTCTTCCAGACAAGAAAATTGCGCCGCCAGACGGGGAGCCAGCCAATAGGGAAAGCGGGGGAGGACATGGCGGTTGGGGTGGACCTTGGGCGGGGAAATGGAGGGCCATTTTAACCGGCAGGACTAGCCTGCCGGCGGCGATTTGCTACTGCACCTGATAGGCAAAGAAACAGCCGCAGCCGACGCGGTGGGTGCTGCCGAGCACTTTTATATTGAATCTGACCCCAATTTCTTTCGTTTGGGTCAAACTTGACATCAAACAATGCCTACGTCGAGTCCGACCCAGATTGTTCGCGTTCGCAATCAGCTTTTTTCGACGACAACTTCGCTGATCTGGATGACGGGCGAGAGGTCGGTGTAATTCGGAATGTCGCCCAGGATTTCTTCTGCATGCGGACCGAAGCCGGCTTGAAACGCCTCGACGGATTCGCAAAAGATGTGGCACATGCCGACGTAGGTTGGCGGCGCGTCCGGCGTTCCACCAGCCAGTCCCTTGTCTACCGTGTAGTACTTGCAACTGTTGCCCATGCGGGCCTTGACCAGGGGCATGTGCTGGTCGCGGTAGTATTCATGGTCGAATCGGGCACCGGGCGTATTGGGGTACATAACGCTGACTTTGATCATTTTTGTCTCCAGAGGATTGTGTTTTGGTATGTGGAATGCTCATCGTGCCTGAGAGAGCCCATTGCAGCAAGCGGCCGTCGCGAGCAAAACGGGACAGGCGAAACAGGGGACACAAAACCTCTGGAAACCCTGGTCTCTCCCCTGTTTTGCTGCTGTTTTTCTGCTCCCTCTGAGGCAAAGACGGCTCAGGAAAATTGGCTTGATGGCTGTCAGGTAATCATTTTCCCAAATAATCAAAGCTGATGGCGTGCGAAGCTTGCACCATTCTCATGTTTAAAAATCGCCGGCTAACCCGCGCCCCATGCCCTCAATCTTCACCAGTTCATCCCTCAGGAAATATCTCGCCGCCTGGCTCGTCATGTTGCTGGTCGCCGTGGCCAACGGGGCGGGGCGTGATATCACCTACGGCCTGCATGTAGACGAACTGACGGCCCATCAGATTTCTACCGTAACCGGCATCCTGCTGCTCGGCCTGGTGATCTGGCTGTGCAGCGCTGTGATTCCGCTTTCCTCCGGCCGCGAGGCTGTTTCACTCGGGCTGTTCTGGGCGGCGCTGACTGTCGCGTTCGAGTTTGTTTTCTTCCATTTCATTGGCGGCCAGTCATGGTCTGAATTGCTTGCCAACTAAACGTTGTGCAGGGCCGGGTCTGGGTTTTCGTGGTGCTCTGGATAGCGGTCGCACCCTGGTTTTTCTTTCGTTTGCATACACCTGCCTGACTGGGAGCGAAAAGCAAAACGGCGCATTCAACGATGCGCCATTTTTATGCCTTTTTTCCGGTTCACCGCAGCAT
>CAYWNX010000081.1:0-9108 GCA_964459735.1 uncultured Dechloromonas sp.
CACGGCGCTCGTTACCCTGTTTGAAATTCTTGAAGTGGCGGGTCGCGCTGACCTCAAGATGGACCTGATTCAGGAACTCGAACGCCAACGCCAGACCTTGCTGGCCTATCGCAACAATCCCGATATTTCCGAAGAAGCCCTGTCCGGAGCGCTCTACGAAATCGAACAATCTTCAGCATCGCTGCTCGCGATGACCGGCAAGATGGGGCAATACCTGCGCGACAATGACTGGCTGATGGGGATCAAAAGCCGGGCGGCGATTCCCGGTGGTGTCTGCGAATTCGATTTGCCTTCTTACCATTGGTGGTTGCACCGGGCGCCCGAAGTGCGGCGCGAAGCCTTGCTTGGCTGGACCAAACCAATGATGCCGCTGCGCGATGCGGCAGCCATCGTGCTACGCCTGCTACGCTCCAGTGGTCAGCGAAAAAGCTACGCGGCAACCAATGGCCAGTTTCAGCTCAATCTTGGCGGAACAGCGGCCCAGATGGTACGCGTCATGGTCAATCCCGACGAACCGGCGATTCCCGAAGTCAGCGCCAACAAATATTTCCTCAACATCCGCTTCACCAAACCGCCAGCTGGCGAAATCAAGGCTCGTGGTTGTGAGCGCGATGTCGATTTCGACCTCACTTTCTGTAATCTCTGATGGCTGTTCGCAAGGTCCGCTGCCCACAATGCGGTGAGTACTCCCTGTGGTCTACCGAAAATCCGTGGCGCCCTTTCTGCTCCCAGCGCTGCAAGCAGATTGATCTTGGCTGCTGGGCCAATGAGTCCTATCGTATTCCGGTTGCTGAGACAACCGACGTGCCCGTCGATAACGACCCTCTCTAAGCATTCGTCGTGCTTCGTAATTGCTCCCAGGGTCGGCCGTGGCGTTCGGCTGGGCGCAGAACGAGTCGACCAGCGATAACCTGCGGGATCACGTAGCGCCCAACCCGGGAGTTTTTCCCGGGTTTTTCATGAGATCCTCCCGAGACTGCGGGGCTGAAGACTACGACACTCGCCATCTTGATCGATGCTGCGAAATACGCTTGCAGCAGAGAATGCAGTCGAGCCCCGTTAGTCAGGAAACTCTCTGACCTCCCTTCCAAGGTGGCGTGCTTGCGGTTAAGGTGCGAATTCTTAGCAGACCTAACCGTATGTGCTTTCAACCCGGAGAGACAAAATGAGAATGAATAGAAAAAACATGAATGCCGTCACCCGTACCCTGCTCACTATTGGCCTGCTTTCGCTGGCAACTGTCCAGGCCGCGGAAAAAGGGCTGGCCTATGTTTCCAGCCAGGATGGCGGCGTCAACGTCCTTGATCTCGATAGTATGGAAATCAGCCAGACCATCGATGTCGGCGCCAAGGGGCCACGCGGCATTGGTGTGACTGCTGATGGCAAGTATCTCGTGGTTGCCAACAAGGAGGGTGCCAACCTTTCGATTATCGAGCGCAGCAGCGGCAAGCTCATCAAGCAGGTGAAGATTGGCAAAAATCCGGAGTTTGTCCGGGTGATGGGGGACAAGGCTTTTGTTACCTACGAGCCGAGCTCAAAAGGCGGTCCACCGCCCAAGCCGGGCGAGGCGCCGGCCAAGGTCGAAGAGGATGAGGATGACAATATCCCGGCCCGCATCGCCATCGTCGATATAAAGAAGGGCAAGGTTCTGCGCGAGGTGATCAGCGGCCCGGAAACGGAAGGCATCGAGTTCTCAGCCGACCACAAGCAAATGATCGTTACCAACGAGGCCGATCACACGATCACCGTGCATGGCATGAAGAATGGCAAATTGCTGAAAACCCTGCCGACCTCGAAGTTTGGCGACCGCCCGCGGGGCATCAAGGTTTCACCTGATGGCAAGACTTACGTTGCCACGCTGGAGTTTGGCAATAAGGTGCTGGTCATGAATGAGCGCTTTGAGCCAATCACAACTTTCGATACCGGCAAGACGCCCTATGGCATCTCCTTCGACAGCACCGGCAAGCGTATTTTTGTTGCCGCCTCACGAGAAAAGATGTTGCAGGTTTTCGACGCAAAATCATTTGAGAAAATCAAGGATATCCCGACGGGCGACCGCTGCTGGCACTTCACCTTTACCCCGGATAACCAGCAGATTCTGCTCGCCTGCGGCAAGTCGGACGAAATACTGGTCATCGATGCCAATAAGCTGGAAGTCACCAAGCGTATTGCCAGCAAAGGCATGCCCTGGGGCGTTGTCACCTATCCCAAAGCGATCGGCAGCCTTGATCAACCCTGAGTTTTCAATCACCAAATAAGTGCAAATGAATAATAATATGCTGAGACAAAGTGCGGTCGCGCTGGCCGTCAGTGCCGCTTTTTCAGGTGTGCTCGCCGCCGACCCATCAATTCAGACCGAGACTGTCGAAATTATTGGCAGCACTCCGGTTCGAGGGGTAGGGGTACCCAAGTCGCAAATCCCGAGCAATGTGCAATCGGCCAGCGCTTCGGCGCTGGAAGCCACAGAGAGCCAGAATCTGCCGGAGTTCATGAGTCGGCAGATGCCCAGCGTCAATGTGAATGAGATTCAGGGTAATCCTTATCAACCGGATGTTAACTACCGGGGCTTTACCGCTTCGCCTTTGCTCGGTACTCCGCAAGGCTTGTCGGTCTATGTGGATGGCGTGCGGGCCAACGAGCCCTTCGGTGATACGGTCAACTGGGATTTGATCCCGCATTCCGCTATTGCCTCAATGGATCTGATTCCCGGTTCCAACCCGCTCTTCGGCCTGAACACGCTGGGCGGTGCATTGTCGGTGCATACCAAAGACGGCTTTTCCCACCCTGGTGGGCAGGTAGAGCTTTCGACTGGCAGCTTCCAGCGCCGCAATGCCGAATTTTCCTACGGTGGTCATAAGGGCACGCTGGGCTGGTTTGTCTCCGGCGACTGGTTCAAGGAGGATGGCTGGCGGGACTACTCCAATTCGGAGGTCAAGCAGTTTTTCGGCAAGCTGTCGCACCGGAGTGCAACTGGCGAAGCCGACCTGAGCCTGCTTCGCGCCAAATCCGACTTGATTGGCAACGGCTTGCTGCCGACCTCGATGTACAAACAGGATCGCAATCAAATCTTCACCCGCCCGGACGCTACCTCGAACGATCTGACGCAAGTTACGCTGACCGGAAAACTGTTCTTGTCTGACGCAACCAGCCTGTCGGGCAGCCTCTATCATCGTCAAAACAAGACTCGGACGCTGAATGGTGATGCCAATGACGGTTACGAGGATGCTTATGAGGACGCGCTCGCCAATGGCGACCCGCTGCCCACTGAAACCGGCGCTCATAACCGGACAAGTACTGATCAAAAAAGCACCGGTGGCTCGGTTCAATGGAATTTGCAGAGCGAGCGCCACCTGCTCTCGCTCGGTGTCTCGCACGACCAGGCAAAGATAAAATTCCGGCAGACCACGCAGGAAGGCGTTATTGATGCAACGCGCGGCGTCTCCGATCTTGAGGAAGCGGATCCGAATGATCCGTTGAACGACGACAACAACCAGCTAACCGGCCGGACAAAAACCAGCAGCCTGTTCATTACCGAAACCCTGACGCTGACTCCGCAGCTGCATCTCACGGCCTCGGCGCGCTACAACTACAGCACCGTCACCAACAACGATACCCTGCGCCCGAATCAGGCTGCCAATCTTGATGCTGACTACACCTATCGCAAACTCAATCCCGCCCTCGGCCTGACCTGGAAAGTGCTTCCCGCCTTGACCGCCTATGCCGGAGTCAATCAAGGCAACCGCGTACCAACGCCGATTGAACTGGGATGTGCCGACCCGGCCAATCCCTGCACCTTGCCGAACTCGATGGCCGCCGATCCCTATCTGAAACAGGTCATCGCCCGCACCGTTGAAGCGGGCGTGCGCGGCAAGCTGGCCGGCGGCACTTACTGGAATGCCGGCTTGTACCGCACTCTGAGCACCGATGACATCCTGTTTGTCGGCACCTCGACCAGCGCCGGCTATTTCACCAATTTCGGCAAAACCCGGCGCCAGGGTGTTGAGCTGGGCATGAATGGCAATGTCAGCCGCGTCGGCTGGCTGGTCAACTACAGCTATTTGCAAGCGCAATTCAAGTCAGACGCCTGTCTGCTTGCTGAAAATAACAGCACGCGCGGCGCCGACGCTGCTTGCCCGGCCGATGATGAAATCAGGGTGAAATCAGGCGACCGCCTGCCGGGTTTGCCCGAGCATAGCCTCAAACTTGGCCTCTCGTGGCGGACAACAGACTGGCTGCGGCTGGGCGGCGACGTGCAGGCGTTCTCGAGCCGCTATGTTCGCGGTAACGAAAATAACCAGCATCAGGCGGGTACCGTTAATGGGCGCACCTTCGAAGGCGCCGGCAAGCTGGCTGGTTACGCCATCCTCAACCTCAATATGGATGCCGATCTTGGTCGCGGCTGGCAGCTCTTTGGCAAGGTCAATAACGTCTTTGATAAACGTTACGAAACCGCTGGCGCCCTCGCTGAAAATCCTTTTGCCGCCAATGGGTCGTTCCAGCCGAATCCGGATGACTGGCGTCGCGAAACCTTCGTTGCTCCGGGGGCACCCCGTGCGGCCTGGGTCGGTATTCGCTACAGTTTCAGCGAATTTTAAAAGGCATTGAAATTTCAGGCCCCGGCACTGCAAAGCTTGTCGGGGTTTTTCTTTTCCAGCGTGCTACCAGCCCCGCATCATGGCCAGCCCGTGGGCGCCATATTGATGTGCCACGGCCATTGTGCTGCGGTGCATGCCACCGAGAGCAAATACCGGAACCGGGCAGGCATCAATGCACCGGGCAAATTCCGCCCAGCCCATTCCGGCCGCTTCGGGGTGGGTCTGTGTCGGCAAGACTGGCCCGAGCAAGGCGTAATCACAATCCAGCTCGACTGCTTTCGCCAGTTCCGCCGCATTGTGGCAGGAGGCACCGACCCATTTGAAGTCCGGACGCCGCTTACTGGTCAGCAGACTGGCCGACGATAGATGCACGCCGTCGGCGCCAACTCGCCTGGCGATTTCCTCGCTATCGTTGATTAACACGAGCGCACCGTATTCGTGAGAGAGTCGGGTCACCACCTCGGCGAGCCATAGGCGCTGTGCTGTCGGCCAGGTTTTGTCACGGATCTGTATCAGGCGAAGACCATTGGCCAGCGCAGTTTCCAGCCGTTCCAGCAAGGCTTCCGTACCTTCTGTTTCGGCCGTGGTGATCGCCATCGTGGTCGGCAGCGCCAGTGCCTTCAGAATCGGATCGTTGGCCGGCAGGATGGGGGTGACGGTTGCAGATTTGCCGCATTTTTGCCAGTCGACCGCAGCATGCTCCAGCGGTGCCGTGATGCCGATTTCGCCGTCCCAGGCGGTGACGCGCCAGAAGTGCAGGCGAACGGTCGCATGCGGGTAAGTGAATTGCCGAGTCAGCCAGGGCGAACATGCGGTGACGGTGATGCCGAGTTCTTCCTGCAACTCACGGATCAAGGCGTCACGCACGCTTTCGCCGGCTTCGACCTTGCCGCCAGGGAATTCCCAGTAACCCGCATAAACTTTGCCTTCCGGGCGCTGGGCGAGGAGGAATTCCTGACCATCCGCGCGCAACATCACCGCCGCGGCAACGTCGACGATCTTGTTCACTGGGCTGACTTTCGGGGCGATTTCTGCTGTCCGGCCAGATCGCGGGCAAATTGCCACGCGACACGGCCCGAGCGTGAGCCACGGCCGAGTGCCCAGTTCAGGGCGTCGCGCTCGCTATCGGCAATCACCTTTTCGCTGACTCCCAGGTAACGCAGCCAGTGATTGACGATGTTCAGGTAGTCGTCCTGGCTGAAAGGGTAAAAAGAAATCCACAGCCCAAAACGTTCGGAAAGTGAAATTTTTTCCTCAACAGCCTCGCCCGGATGGATTTCGTCATCAACCCGTTTCGTCTCCAGATTGTCCGAGAAATACTCGGGCATCAGATGGCGGCGGTTGGAGGTGGCGTAAATCAGCACGTTGTCGGGTGGTGCCGAGACCGAACCGTCAAGTACCGACTTCAGCGCCTTGTAAGCAGTTTCTCCGGCTTCAAAAGAGAGGTCGTCACAAAAGACAACGAAACGTTCAGGCCGGCCGTCGATCAGATCGACGATATCGGCCAGATCGACCAAATCCTCCTTGTCGACTTCGATCAGACGCAGTCCCTGGGCAGCGAATTCATTGAGCACGGCTTTGACCAGCGACGATTTGCCGGAACCGCGAGTGCCGGTGAGCAATACATTATTGGCCGGCTTACCCGCTACGAACTGCCGGGTGTTGGCGACAATCCGATCCTTCTGGTCATCAATATTATTGAGTTCGGCGAGGCGAATCGGGTGCGGCTGACGAATGGCCTGCAGCCAGCCGCGGCCATGACTCTTGCGCCAGCGGAAGGCGATTGCCGTATTCCAGTCGGGCAAGGGTGGGGCAGGCGGCAGGCTGGCCTCAAAACGGCCAAGGACAGCCTCGGCGCGGGCAAGCAGGTGTTCCAGTTGAAGTGTATCGGGCATTTGGGCGGCTATACTTTGGCGTGAATTCAGGCACTCTAACGAAACCCATGCGAAAAATCCAAGCCGCCGTCCTTCTTGCCGCCTCTTTTCTGGTCGGTTGTTCGTCATTTAAGGCAAATGAGCCGGTGGGTGTGTGTACTCCCTGCGCGGCCTGTCCAAACTGTCCGCCGGCGACAGCGGTCACGCCACCGCCTGTCTTTTCCCGAACACTACAGCCAGCGAGTTGGGCGGATCTGCCTGGTTGGCTGGAAGATGACCCCGCAGCAGCCTGGCCGGCATTCATGCTTTCCTGCCGCGGCATGGTCAGCAAACCACACGGACCTGCCTGGAAGCGGGTCTGCGATCTGGCTAAAGTTGCTGACGGCAAGCCTGCCCACGACCCGCGGCGTTTCTTCGAAGAGCACCTGAAGCCTTACGCCGTCATGGCTGGCGATGCTACGGTCAACGGCCTGATAACCGGTTATTACGAGCCGCTGCTGCACGGTAGTCGCAGCCGGAGCAAAGGTTTTGAGCAGCCCGTGCGGGGCGTGCCGGACGACTTGCTGACCATCGACCTCTCTGCTGTTTTTCCCGAACTGAAAGACAAGCGTCTGCGTGGCAGGCTGGAGGGAAACAAGGTTGTGCCCTATTGGTCGCGGGCCGAAATTGGCGCGCGCGGCGAAAAGTTGCCGAGCAGGACGCTTCTCTATGTCGACGATGCGGTCGAGTTATTCTTTTTGCAGGTACAGGGTTCCGGGCGGGTCAAACTGGCCGATGGCAGTATGACGCGCTTGAATTACGCCGACCAGAACGGTTACCCCTATCAATCCATCGGTCGCTTGCTGGTCGAGCGTGGCGAAATGAAACTGGAAGAGGCGTCGATGCAAGGCATCCAGGCTTGGGCCCGAGCCAATCCGGCGCGACTTGATGCTTTGCTGAACGCCAACCCGAGTTACGTGTTTTTCCGGGAAATGCCGAATAGCAAGGATGGCCCGGTCGGCGCGCTCGGTGTGCCGCTGACGGCTGAACGCAGTATCGCGATCGATCCACGCTCCGTTCCGCTCGGTACTCCGGTTTTTCTGGCAACGACGCGGCCGAATTCAACGCAGGCGATGAATCGTCTAGTCATGGCGCAGGATACCGGCGGGGCGATCAAAGGGGCAGTACGCGCCGATTTTTTCTGGGGTTTTGGTAAGGAGGCCGGTGAGCAGGCTGGGCGAATGAAGCAGAGTGGTCGGCTTTGGGTGCTGCTGCCACCTGAGGCTGCCCCGAAATAAAGCAAGAGCGCACCGCATCGGAGCGTGGTATCGAGCTTCCGCACTAAAAAAGTGCGAGAATGTGCCTATGACTTTGGCAATGCCCTGATTTATAACGCCTTGCTTGCACTGGAATGGTGCTTGCTTTGTTGCCCCGGAATTTTAATTTTGGGGTTTTCATGGAAACATATCAATCGAGCAGTAGCGTGCTCTTCATTTTGCTCGGTGCCATCATGGTGCTGGCCATGCATGCCGGCTTCGCCTTTCTGGAAGTTGGCACCGTTCGCAAAAAAAATCAGGTCAATGCCTTGGTCAAGATTTTGACCGATTTTGGCGTGTCGACCGTGGCTTACTTCTTCATCGGCTATAGCCTCGCCTACGGCGTCAATTTTTTCACCGGCGTCGAGACTTTGATGGAAAAAAATGGCTTCGAGCTGACCAAGTTTTTCTTCCTGCTAACCTTTGCTGCAGCCATTCCCGCCATCATCTCCGGTGGTATCGCAGAACGAGCCAAATTCCATCCGCAGTTGATTGCCACTTTCCTGCTTGTTGGCTTCGTCTACCCTTTCTTTGAGAGCATTGCCTGGAATCAGGCATTCGGTGTTCAGGCCTGGTTGAAGGCAACCTACGGCGCAGAGTTTCACGATTTTGCCGGCTCCGTTGTTGTGCACGCTATGGGGGGTTGGATTGCGCTACCAGCGGTACTCCTGCTTGGCGCCCGTTATGGTCGTTATACCAAGGATGGCCGTATTTCCGCACACCCGCCGTCATCCATCCCTTTTTTGGCACTAGGTGCCTGGATTCTGACCGTTGGCTGGTTCGGTTTCAATGTAATGAGCGCCCAAACCCTCGACAAGATTTCTGGCTTGGTTGCGCTCAATTCATTGATGGCAATGGTTGGCGGTACGCTGGTGGCGCTGATTGTCGGCAAAAATGACCCCGGCTTTGTCCATAACGGCCCTCTCGCAGGACTGGTGGCCGTCTGCGCCGGGTCCGATTTGATGCACCCGATCGGTGCGCTTGTCGTTGGTGGTGTAGCTGGCGCCCTGTTTGTAGTTATGTTTACGCTGACTCAGAACCGCTGGAGGATCGATGACGTACTTGGCGTCTGGCCGCTGCATGGTCTGTGTGGTGCTTGGGGTGGGCTCGCCGCTGGTATCTTTGGAAGCAAGGTGCTTGGTGGTGCAGGTGGTGTTGCCTTCATGCCTCAGTTAATCATGACTTGTCTGGCAATTGGCGTCGCGCTGGTTGGAAGTGCGCTGGTTTATGGTCTTCTGAAAGCGACAATCGGTCTGCGTCTCGATCAGGAGGAGGAATATCAAGGGGCTGATCTTAGTATTCATAAGATCACCTCAACGCCGGAGCGTGAGCCGAATTGGTAAC
>CAYWNX010000082.1:0-7134 GCA_964459735.1 uncultured Dechloromonas sp.
CAATGTGGCAGTTTCCTGCCGGGTGACCGTTTACACAAAAATTCTTACACGCTCTAACCCTTCCATCGAGCGGACTCATTCCGGCAGCGCAGGCTTGGCCTTCATTTCCTTCTGGGCCAAGCCAGCGCCGCCTCCGCGAGTCACTCATGTCAAACGTTAGCCATTTTCATGTCGCCGCTTTCCTCCCCTGATCGCTATGCCCCGCTTGGCTTTCCGCCGGCAGATCCCGTTTCGACGCTACGATCGGTGGCGCATTTATTCGGCTCAAGCAAGAGCCGCTGCGGGATATATCTGCTCGAATTTCTTGGAGAGAGGTTTTACATCGGCCAGGCTGTTGATGTGGCTCGCAGATTTGGACAGCATAGAAAGAACTACGACGACATTTCCGGGTTCTCGTTCATTCCAACTCAGTGTGAGTCTCTCGACCAAGTGGAGCGAGATTTAATCCAGAAGGCCGAACTGCTCAGCTTGGTAATCCTCAATACTGTTCACGCCTCCAACGTTATCGGCGAAACCGACCTCGACATGGTCCTATCTCAAGAAGAGCAGGCTGAATGGCTATCGTCGCCTGTTCGCTTTAACACGGGTGACGCGGCGGTTCCCATCGCCCTTCCGGGTGCTCAAGTCGAACGCTTTTCCAAGCAATTTCATAAGTTCAAAGAACATCCTCTTTACATTCCAGCTTCAGAGCTACTCACAACATACGTGCATCACTGCATACCAGCTCCAAAACGCACCGAGTATTCATTCTGTGTGGTGAGTTGCCTGCCAGCGACAAACCGCAACACGTGGCCGAGGCTACTTTGCGTGAGTGCAGGAGTAATGGAGTTATTGGTTTTTGGCTTCCACAGGGATGATCCGTCCGCGCTGTGGGGATTCGTGACTGTTGCTTCTGATGTTCTATCGGACACATTCAAGACAGACAAATTGCTGATGGACTTTTTCCCGTCGGTAGAAATAATCAGGCGTCAGTATCGCGACGCAGGGCAGCATCAAGTTACTCTTTGGGCGCCCGATGAGCAGTCCTTCGCGGCCATTCTCCGACATGGGGCCGTACAACAAGCGGCTGCCTCGCTAGCACTGCGAGTAATGCGAAAGCGAGCGACCATCTATTCAAAGTTCCATTGCAAACATGTAGCCAACTATGCAATTGGCACAAATGGCTAACTCTGCGTCAAGGCCGCTCCCTTCGGTCGCGGGACGCTGCGCGATAAAGCGCCGCGCAGCGCCCCTTACCTCCAACGTTGAAAGTCCGCTTTCCCAAAGCGCCAAGGACCGCTTAGCACAAAGCCGTCCCAGGATGCCTCCAAAGTAACGGGGTCCCCTTCGCAGTAGCCTGGTCAACCAAGCGATTTTGCTCGGTCAACAGCGCCGAGATTGAGCGCTCAAGTCAAAGAGCATTCGCAACTTACGCGTACTCGACCAGCAAGTCCTTCACCGCAATCACCTCGCCCGGCTTCGCATGCACGGCCTTGATGACGCCATCGGCATCGGCGCTGAGCATGGTTTCCATCTTCATCGCCTCGATCGAGAGCAGCGGTGCGCCCTTCCGCACCTTCTGGCCCGGCTTGACCGCTACCGTCACTACCATGCCCGGCATCGGCGCCCCGACATGCTTGCCGTTGGCTTCATCCGCCTTGTGCCGGGTTCGCAGGTTGCCGCCCTGTCCGGCCTTGACGACGCGTGCCGTGCGCGGCTGACCGTTCACTTCGTAGAAGACCTTGAGCTTGCCCTCCTCGTCCGGCGCCTCCGAACGCCCGGTCTGGCGGACGACCAGCGTCTTGCCCTTGTCGAGTTCGATGGCGATTTCCTCGCGATCCTGCAGGCCGTAGAAGAACGGCGAAGTGGGCAGCAGCGAGACATCGCCGAATTCCCGGCGATGCTCGGCGTAGTCCTTGAAGACTTTCGGATACATCAGGTAGGAGGCCAGATCGGTATCGCTCGGCTGGCGACCAATGGCGTGTTCCAGCTCCTTGCGTTTGGCGTCCAGATCAACCGGCGGCATGAAGTCGCCGGCGCGACCGGACAAGGGCGGTTCCCCCTTGAGCACCTTGGCCTCCAGGTCTTTCGGGAAGCCTTCGGGCGGGAAGCCGAGTTCGCCCTTGAACAGCGAAATGACCGACTCGGGAAAGGATATTTCGCGGGTCGGATCGCTGACTTCGGCCGGCTTCAAGTCGTTGGCGACCATGAAAATGGCCATGTCGCCGACCACCTTGGAGGTCGGCGTTACCTTGACGATATCGCCGAACAGTTGATTGACGTCGGCGTAGGCGCGGGAGATTTCCGGCCAGCGGTGCGCCAGGCCCATCGCCCGCGCCTGTTCGCGCAGGTTGGTGTATTGGCCGCCGGGCATTTCGTGGTTGTAGACGTCGGAAGTGCCCGAACGGATTTCCGGCTCGAAAGGCGAATAGGCGTGACGGACGCCTTCCCAGTAATGCGACAGCGACTGCAGGTTGGCGAGATCGATGCCCGGATCGCGTTCGCTGCCTTTCAGCGCGGCGGCAATGGAGCCGAGGTTGGGCTGCGAGGTCAGGCCGCTCAGGGCGTCCAGCGCGCCATCGACGGCATCGCAACCGGCCTCGACGGCGGCCAGTACCGAGGCGGCGGCAATGCCGCTGGTGTCGTGGGTGTGGAAATGCAGCGGCAGGCCGACTTCTTCCTTCAGCGCCTTGACCAGCGCGCTGATCGCCCGTGGCTTGCAGACGCCGGCCATGTCCTTGATGCCGAGGATGTGGGCGCCGGCCTTCTCGAGTTGGCGGGCCAGGTCGACATAATATTTGAGGTTAAATTTCGGTCGACCGTGGTCGAAGATATCGCCGCTGTAGCACAGCGTGCCTTCGCAGAGCGCGCCGGTTTCGACCACGGCGTCCATCGCGACGCGCATGTTGTCCACCCAGTTCAGCGAGTCGAAGACGCGGAAGACGTCGACGCCGTTTTCGGCCGCCTGCTGGACGAAGTAGCGCACGACGTTGTCGCTGTAATTGGTGTAGCCGACGGCGTTCGAGGCGCGCAGCAACATCTGGAAGAGGATGTTCGGCACTTGCTGGCGCAGGCGCTGCAGGCGTTCCCAGGGGTCTTCCTTGAGAAAGCGCAAGGCGACGTCAAAAGTTGCACCGCCCCAGCACTCCATCGAGAACAGCTTGGGTGCCATGCGGGCGTAGTACGGCGCGATGGCCAGCATGTCGTGCGTCCGCATGCGGGTCGCCAGCAGCGACTGGTGGGCATCGCGCATCGAGGTATCGGTCAGCAGCACTTGCGGCTGCGCCTTCATCCAGGCCGAGAAACCGGCGGCGCCGAGTTCGCGCAACTTGTCGCGTGTGCCGGGCGGGATCGGCGCACCGAGGTCGAAAATCGGCTTGATCGGCCGGGCCAGCGGCAAAGCCGGCAGCTTGCGCCCTTTCATCTCCGGATTGCCGTTGACCGCAACATTGCCGAGGAACTTGAGCAGGCGGCTGGCCCGGTCGCGGCGCTTGGCAAAGTTGAACAGCTCCGGCGTGCTGTCGATGAAACGGGTGGTGCATTCACCGGAGCGGAAGAGCGGATGGGCAATGACGTTCTCGAGGAATTGCAGGTTGGTGGCCAAGCCACGGACGCGGAATTCGCGCAGTGCCCGATCCATGCGCAACGCCGCTTCATCGCTGCTGTGCCCCCAGGCGGTGACCTTGACGAGCAGCGAATCGTAGAACGGCGTGATCATCGCCCCCGAATAGGCGGTGCCGGCGTCGAGGCGGATGCCGAAACCGGCAGCGCTGCGGTAAACGGCGATTTTGCCGTAATCCGGCGTGAAGTTGTTTTCCGGGTCTTCGGTGGTGACGCGGCATTGCAGGGCGTGGCCGGACATCCGGATATCGGCCTGCTGCGGCACGAAAGATTCTTCCTCGCCGATCCGGTGGCCCTCGGTAATGCGGATCTGGGCCTTGACGATGTCGACCCCGGTGATCTGCTCGGTGACCGTGTGTTCGACCTGGATGCGCGGATTGACCTCGATGAAATAGAACTTGCCGGTATCGGCATCCATCAGGAATTCGACGGTACCAGCGTGCGTGTAGTTGGCGGCCCGCGCCAGGCGCAGGGCGGATTCGCATAAATCCTGCCGGGTTGCTGCGTCGAGGTAAGGCGCCGGGGCGCGTTCGACGACTTTCTGATTACGGCGCTGCACCGTGCAGTCACGCTCGAAAAGATGCACCAGATGGCCGTGACGGTCGCCCATCACCTGGACCTCGACATGGCGGGCGCGGCGAACCAGCTTTTCCAGATACACCTCGTCGTTGCCGAAGGCGGCCAGCGACTCGCGCCGCGACACATCCAGAGCCGGCGCCAGTTCCGCTTCGTTTTCAACGACGCGCATGCCGCGCCCGCCACCGCCCCAACTGGCCTTGAGCATCAGCGGGTAGCCCACGGTCAGGGCCATTTTGCTCGCCTCTGCCAGATCATGCGGCAGCGCCGTGGTCGCCGGCACCACCGGCACGCCGGCCCGCTCGGCCAGTTCGCGCGCGGCCACCTTGTTGCCGAGGCTGCGCATCACATCGCCGTTCGGGCCAATAAAGGCGATGCCGGCTTTGGCACAGGCATCGGCGAAATCCGGGTTTTCGGAAAGGAAGCCGTAGCCCGGGTGAATGGCGTCGACCTCGGCCTCCTTGGCGACGCGAATGATGTCGTCGATATCCAGATAGGCCTGAATCGGCTTCTTGCCGACGCCGACCAGATAGGATTCGTCGGCCTTGAAGCGATGCAGGGCGAAGCGGTCTTCATTCGAGAAGATGGCCACCGTACGGATGCCCAGTTCGGAGGCCGCACGCAGTACCCGGATGGCGATTTCGCTGCGGTTGGCAACCAGCAGGCTACGGATTTTTTTCATGGCTGTTTTCCCTTGGGTTCTTGTCTAAAAATTGCTGACTCAGCTTTTTTTGGGCACCTCTAAAAACACAATCTCCGTCACTCCCGCGAAGGCGGGAGTCCAGTTAAATCAACAGGCTGGATTCCCGCCTCGCCCGCCGCGAAGCGGAGTCTTGGGTGTGTTGAGGCTGCGGGAATGACGAATTTTTAGAGGCTTCCTTTAATCACGGGCCGCACTTTGGCAGTTCAGGCGGGCTGGCAGCAAGCTAGGGGAAACCCGACTGCCGATATCCCGCAAGCATTGCACTGCGCGGTTTGCTGCTGGTTGAAGAAAAAAATGGCCTGCCGCAGCAGGCCAAAAAACCCGAAACCTTTTCCTGATCGCCGCAGGCACAACCGGAAAGTAACCACCACTGACTACTCGATTTCGGGCGGGGAGATCGAATCCGGCATAGGAAAGTGCTGATTAATCCATTTTGTCGTTCCCGCGTAGGCGGGAACCCATGAGAAGCAAGGTACTGGATCCCCGCCTTCGCGGGGATGACGAATTAATCAGCGACTCCCTACTGCTTCGACTTGCCGCCGTCGCGCCGGAAAACCAGCGGCCGGCCGGCATGGGATCGCTTGACCATCCACGTCGACAAGGCCGAATCCATGTAATCGGCATGGCCGGGAAACCAGTCCTGCAGGGCCTCGGCCAGCGCCCGGACAATGGCGACATCGCCTTCGGCCAACTGCTGCTGGACCTCATGCACCGAAGCCAGCACCTTGGCGTGTTCATCCTTATGGCAATCGCGGGGCGGGAAATCCGTACTGTCCATCCAGTCATTTTCCTCGGCAAAATGCGCTTCGAGATGTGCCGCAAAAGCCGCCAGCGCCACCGCAAGCTCGGCATCGCCCACCGTCAGCAAGGCATTCACCAGATCGACGAATTCCCGGTGGGTATCGTCCATCGCGGCGTAACCGAGCAGGTAGCGGTCTTCCCATGCAAATACGGCTTCTGTTTCCATCGTCTCAGCCTCCATCATTTCAGCCGCCGAGGCCGACCGGGGCCGGGGCGATGTTCACAATTTTCGAAAACAGTGCGGCGTACTCGCCGGCCGCCCCTTCCCAGGGGCTGCCGTTGGCCAGAAAGGCCGCATCGATTTCCGCCCAGTCATCGGCCGTCAGATACGCCTTGGCGAGCGGGAAAACCTGGTATTCCTCGGTATTCATGTGCGCCCACTCAAAATCGATATAGGTTTTCGCCGCCTCATAAAAGACCGGGAAAGCGGCCGCCCCGGACTGGCGATAGCTGGCCAGGGCACGACGCAAAACGTCGATCCGCGCCTCACCCAGACGGTGTTCGGTTTCCAGATGCTCGATGAGCGGCAAGGCCTCGGCACAGCGCAGGCGCAGCCTGGCGAAAAGGTAGTCGTTCTCCTTCGGGTGATGCACTTTTTCCGGCACCTTCTCGATGTAGTCGATCATCGATGCCAGCAGGTCGAAATCCGGCTGCAGACGCCCGGCCTCGATAGCGCTGGCAAGGGTCCGCAAACCGCTGAGCATCGCCGCCAGGGCGCGATGTTCTTCGTGAATGATGTCGAGTGACTTGATATTCATGGCCTATATTCCTTGGAAACGGGTGTCGTGGCTCAAACTCGTGGCTCAAACGCCCAAATGCTTCTGGATCAGTTCCGGATTGGCGCGGATTTCATCGCTACTGCCGGAGAAAACCACCTCGCCCTTGACCAGGATCATCGCCCGGTCGCAGATCGAAGTCACCGCTCCATGGTTCTTGTCCACGATAACGGTGGCGATCCCGGTCTTGCGGATTTCCTTGACGATACGCCAGATTTCCATGGCGATCAGCGGCGCCAGCCCCTCGGTGGCTTCGTCGAGAATCAGTAGATCTGGATTGGTCATCAGCGCCCGGCCGATGGTCAGCATCTGCTGTTCACCACCGGACAGCTGCCAGCCGCCGTTGTTGATGCGCTCACCGAGCCGCGGGAAAGTTGCCATCACCCGGTCGAAGGTCCAGTCGCGCTGGCCATCGACGCCGGCTCGCGCCGACATCTGCAGGTTTTCGCGCACCGACAGGTTGGGGAAAATGCCCCGCCCTTCCGGCACGTAGGCGATACCACGCCGGGCCGTCCGGTAAGTCGGCGCCTTGCTGAAATCGGCGCCGCGCACCAGTACCCGGCCATGCTTGGGACGAACAATGCCGAGCATCGACTTGATCAGCGTCGACTTGCCCATGCCGTTGCGGCCCATCAGCGCAATGCCCTCGCCCTGACGGATATTGAAATCGATGCCATG
>CAYWNX010000082.1:7144-9064 GCA_964459735.1 uncultured Dechloromonas sp.
TCCTTGGCTTCGAGCAGCATGTTAGACATGGAAACTGTCCTCCGATCCCAAATAGGCTTGCTGAACGGCCACGCTGGCCTTGATCTGGGCCGGCGGCCCGGATTCCAGCACCAGCCCGTTGACCATTACGGTAATGGTGTCGGCCACCGCAAACACCGCATCCATATCGTGCTCGACGAGCAGGATGGCGCGGGTCGGCTTGAGGCGCTTGAGGACTTCGACCATCCTGGCCGATTCATCCGAACCCATGCCGGCCAGCGGCTCGTCGAGCAGCATGACCTGGGCGTCGGTGGCGAGCACCATGGCGATTTCCAGCTGGCGCTGTTCGCCGTGGCTGAGCACGCCGGAAATCCAGTCCACCTTCTTGCCCAGGCCGGCCTCCTCGATGCAGGCCCGCGCCTTGTCGAGCGCCCATTTCTGTTCCTGCGCCTTGCTGAAAATGCGCCAGGGCTGCTGGTTGCGCGACTGCGCGGCCAGCCGGACATTTTCCAGCACGGTGAATTTCGGGAAGATGTTGGTCCGCTGATAGCTCCGGCCGATGCCAACCAGCGAACGCTGGGCTGCCGTCAGGCCGGTGATGTCCTTGCCCATGAACAGGATCTGCCCATCGCTCGGCGGCAGGTCGCCGGAGAGCATGTTGATGCAGGTCGACTTGCCGGCCCCGTTCGGGCCGAGCAGCACATGTACCTTGCCGCGGATCAGGTCGACGCAGACATCCTGGTTGGCGACCAGACCACCGAAGCGGCGGGTGATCTTTTTGGCGACGAGCAGCGCCTCGCCGCCCGTCGCCTTCTGGCTGGCGGCAATCAGGGCTGCGTTGGTAATTTCACTCATTGGAACCTCCGCCTTGCAGCGAGCGCTTGATGCGACCCGGAATGGCCGCCAGGCCACCGGGCAGGAAGAGAACGGCGGCGACGATGACGCCACCCATGACCAGTTGCCAGTGCTTGGTCCAGCTGCCGAAGACTTCCTGCATGCCGGTAAACACAAAGGCCCCGGCAATCACGCCGATCAGGTTGCCCATGCCGCCGAGAATGACCATCAGCAGCACGTTGCCCGACTGGTGCCAGGAAAGCAGCTCCGGCGTGACGAAGCCGAAGACCACGGCGTAGAGGAAACCGGCAATCCCGCCCAGACCGCCGGCCAGCGTAAAGGCGGCCAGCTTGTAGCGGAAGGTCCGGTAGCCCATCGCCTGCATGCGGTGTTCGTTGCTCTTGATGCCGACCAGCACGCGCCCGAAAGGCGACTGCAAAATTCGGCCCAAAAACAGGTAGACCGCAACCAGCATGGCCAGGATGAAGTAGTAGAGGTGGGCCGGGTTATCGAGCTCGAACGGAATCCAGCCGGCGATTTCCGCCGTCGGCTTGACGTTCAGGTAGATGCCGTCCGAACCGCCACCGAGCGGCGTGTCGTGGAAAACGAAGAAGGCCAACTGGGCGAAAGCCAGGGTCACCATGATGAAGTAGATGCCCTTGGTGCGCAGCACGAACAGCCCGACCACCAGGGCGGCCAGCGCCGACAGCCCGACCGAGGCCGGCAGCACGTACCACAGGCTGGCCGCCTCGTACTTCGGACTAAGCTGGGCGACGGCATAAGCCGCCACCCCGAAGTAGGCGGCATGACCGAAGCTGACCAGGCCGGTGAAGCCGACCAGCAGATCGAGACTCAGCGCGAAGATGGCCATCACCAGCGTTTTGGCGATCAGTTCGACGTAGAAGGATTCGCCGGAAAGCGGTACGCAGGCGAGAATTGCCAGGGCCGCCAGCTTGAGAATCAGGGAAGCTTGAGTGTTCATGATCTCAGCCTTTCTTGAAGATGCCTTCGGGGCGCCACAGGAGCACACCGGCCATCACGATATAAACCACCATGCCGGACAATTCGGGCAGCAGGACCTTGCCGAAAGTGTCGGCAAAACCGACG
>CAYWNX010000083.1:0-9025 GCA_964459735.1 uncultured Dechloromonas sp.
AATGCCTTACGCCCGCAAGCCGCACCCGGCCTACGGCGAGGCCAAGATTCCGGCCTGGGAGATGATCCGCTTCTCGGTCAATATCATGCGCGGTTGTTTTGGCGGGTGTACTTTCTGTTCGATTACCGAACATGAAGGACGGATCATCCAGAGCCGTTCGGAAGATTCGGTGATTCGCGAAATCGAGGACATGCGCGACAAGACGCCGGGCTTCACCGGCATCGTCTCCGACCTCGGCGGGCCGACGGCCAACATGTACCGGCTGAAGTGCAAGGAAGAAAAAATCGAGTCGGCCTGCCGTCGCTTATCCTGCGTCTATCCGGACATTTGTGAAAACCTCGGCACCGACCATACGCCGCTGATTTCCCTGTACCGCAAGGCGCGCGCCTTGAAGGGCGTCAAGAAGGTCTTGGTTAGTTCCGGCCTGCGTTACGATCTGGCTGTGCGTTCACCCGAATACATCAAGGAACTGGTCACCCATCACGTCGGCGGCTATTTGAAGATTGCCCCCGAGCATACCGAGGAAGGTGTGCTTTCCAAGATGATGAAGCCGGGCATCGGCGCCTACGACCGCTTCAAGCAGTTGTTCGATCGTTTCTCGCGTGAGGCCGGCAAGGAGCAATATTTGATCCCTTACTTCATCGCCGCCCACCCGGGCACCACTGATGAAGACATGCTCAACCTGGCGCTCTGGCTGAAGAAAAACAACTTCCGCCTCGATCAGGTGCAAACTTTCCTGCCGACCCCGATGGCGCTGGCGACGACGATGTATCACAGCGAACGCAATCCGCTACGCAAGTTGTCACGCGACGGCGAACACGTCGGAACCGTGCGTAACGCCCGCCAGCGCAAGTTGCACAAGGCTTTCCTGCGTTATCACGATGCCAACAACTGGCCGCTGCTGCGCGAAGCCTTGAAGGAAATGGGGCGGTCCGATCTGATCGGTAATGGCAAAAAACAGTTGATCCCCGCCTGGCAACCGGCCGGCACCTGCAGCGCAGGTGCAAGTTCATCGGGACGCGGTCAACCGCTAAAAACCGGACAAATTCAAAAGCCACTTGCCGCTCAACGGAATGGCCAACGCACCCTGCGCCAGCCAGTAAAACCTGTTGCATCGCGCGGTCGGGCACCGGCACGCAAGACTTAATGCATGACAGTCGATAGCACTATGGAAAACACCACAACCTACGAAAAAATTGGCGGCGATGCGACGGTCGCCAAGCTTTGCAACCGATTTTACGAACTGATGGATAGCGTGCCGCAATTTGCTGAACTGCGTGCCATGCACCCAGGTGACCTCAAAGGGTCCAGTGAAAAGCTCTACATGTTCCTTTCCGGCTGGCTCGGCGGGCCGGATCTGTTCGTCGAAAAATTTGGCCACCCCCGGCTGCGTGGCCGTCACATGCCGTTTTCGATTGGCCTTCAGGAGCGTGATCAATGGGTTGCCTGCATGGTACTGGCGATGGAAGATGTCGGTATCGAGGCCGGTATGCGTGCCAAGCTGCTGGAGAATTTTTTCCATACGGCCGACTTTATGCGGAATAAAGAGGGTTAAAAGCGACTCGGGGATGTTGCGGCGCAGCACGGGATGATAGAATCACGCCTTTGATTTTTCAGGCCTTCCCATGTCCGCTCGTCCGATTCGCAACATCGCCATCATTGCTCACGTTGACCACGGTAAAACCACCCTGGTTGACCAGCTGCTCCGCCAGTCCGGTACCTTTGCTGCTCACCAACAGTTGGTTGAGTGCGTCATGGACTCCAACGACCTGGAAAAAGAGCGTGGCATCACGATTCTTTCAAAGAATACCTCGGTCGAGTACGAAGGCGTTCATATCAACATCGTCGACACCCCGGGTCACGCGGACTTCGGTGGTGAAGTCGAGCGCGTGCTGGGCATGGTCGATGGCGTGGTGCTGCTGGTCGATGCCGCTGAAGGCCCGATGCCGCAAACCCGTTTCGTTACCAAGAAGGCACTGGCCCTTGGCCTGAAGCCAATTGTCGTGGTCAACAAGGTTGACCGTGACGGTGCCGATCCTGATAACGCCGTCAATCTGACTTTTGACCTGTTCGACAAGCTGGGTGCGACTGACGAGCAGATGGATTTCCCCATCGTCTACGCTTCCGGCCTGAACGGCTGGGCTGCCCTGGAACTGGATCAGCCGCGCGAAAACATGAAGCCGCTGTTCGATACCGTGCTCAAGCATGTGCCGGCCCCGGACACCGATATCAACGCACCGCTGCAATTGCAGATTACTGCCCTTGATTACTCCTCCTACGTCGGCCGTATCGGCGTTGGCAAGATCAATCGCGGCAAGGTCAAGACCGGTCAGAACGTCATCGTTATGTTCGGTACCGAAGAAGAGGCCATCGAGCATGAGCGTACCCCGATCAAGGCCAAAATTGGCCAGGTGTTCGGTTATCGCGGTCTGAACAAGATCGAACTCGATGAAGGCTTTGCTGGTGATATCGTGCAGATTACCGGTATTGAAGATCTGGTTCTGGGCTGTACAGTGACCGATCCGGAGCAGCCGGAATCCTTGCCGCTGCTGAAGATCGACGAGCCGACCCTGGAAATGCAGTTCATGGTCAACACCAGCCCGCTGGCTGGTCAGGAAGGCAAGTTCGTCACCAGCCGTCAGCTGCGCGATCGTCTGCACAAAGAATTGCTGACCAACATGGCGCTGCGCGTTCATGACACCGCCAACGGCGAAACGTTTGACGTCGCTGGTCGTGGCGAATTGCACCTCGGCATCCTGCTTGAAAACATGCGCCGCGAAGGCTTCGAGCTGGCAGTTGGTCGTCCGCGTGTGGTTAAAAAGACCATCAACGGTGTCGTTTGTGAACCGTATGAAATGCTCTCGATTGACGTTGAAGAAGAGCATCAGGGCGGCGTCATGGAAAGTCTCGGTCAGCGTAAGGGCGACCTGCAGGATATGGTGCCGGACGGCCGTGGTCGTGTGCGTATCGAATACCGCATTCCGGCCCGTGGCCTGATCGGTTTCCAGGGCGAGTTCATGAACTTGACCCGTGGTACTGGCCTGATGAGCCACGTTTTTGACGAATACGCCCCGGTTCGCGAAGGTGGTGTTGGCGAGCGTCGCAATGGTGTGCTGATTTCGCAGGATAACGGCGAAGCCGTTGCCTACGCGCTGTGGAAGCTGCAGGATCGCGGCCGCATGTTTGTTGTGCCTGGCGACAAGCTGTACGAAGGCATGATTATCGGTATCCACAGCCGTGAAAACGACCTCGTGGTTAATCCGATCAAGGGCAAGCAACTGACCAACATTCGTACGTCCAGCACGGACGAAGCCGTGCGTCTGGTCCCAGCAGTTCAAATCACGCTGGAATCGGCCATTGAATTCATTACTGATGACGAACTGGTTGAACTGACGCCGAAGTCGATTCGTATCCGCAAGCGTTTCCTGACCGAAATCGAGCGCAAGCGTTCGCAGCGTGCCTGATCGGTACTGACTGAGTTTCTGCCAGCCCTGAAATAGGCTGGCGCACATAAAAAAGGCGACCTGCGGGTCGTCTTTTTATGTGCGCCATTTCATATCTGGTAGCTGTACTCTTGGACTATTTCCTGCGGGGCGCGGTCGACCAGAAATTTGGTGGCAAATTCAGCGGCCGGTAGCGGGCGGCTGATCAGGTAGCCCTGGATAATATCGCAGCCCAGTGCTTGCAGACGGTAATGCTGCGCTGGAGTTTCCACCCCTTCGGCAACGACCTGAAAGGAGAGGCTCTTTGCCATTGCAATGATGGCCTTGACCATGGGTTCGCTACCAGTCGAGCCATCTGCGAGCACCAGGTCGTTGACGAATGAACGGTCGATTTTCAGCGTGCTGATAGGCAGGCGTTGCAGGTAGGAGAGTGACGAGTAGCCGGTACCGAAATCATCCAGCGCAACCGGAACGCCCGCCGCCCGCAACTTCAGCAGTTCATCGATACTGCTGCCTTCGGCATCAAGCAGCACCGATTCGGTAACTTCGACCTCCAGCACATTGTTTGGTAAGCCGGCGTTGTGCAGTTTTTCCAGAATCAGGTTTGACAGCGCCGGTCGCCAGAACTGGCGTGGCGAGAGGTTGATGGCAATCGGCGGAATATCGCCGAAGGTTTGGCGCCATGCTGTGATCTGGACAATTGCCCGTTCGATCACCCAGTCTCCGATTGGGATAATCAGGCCACATTCTTCCGCAACCGGGATGAAATGGTCTGGTGGAATTTGACTATTGCCATCGTGCCAGCGCAGTAGAGCCTCGGCACCGACCAGGCGGCCGCTCTGTGCATCGATCTGGGGCTGGAAATGCAGATCCAGTTGGTTTTCCTGTACCGCGCGGCGCAGACGGGTTTCGAGGGACATCCTGAAGGTGACGCGCTGGTTCATCAGCGGCGTATGGGAGCGGATGGTGTTGCCGCCGACTGCCTTGGCTGCATACATGGCGGTGTCGGCATGACGGAGCAAGCTTTCGCCATCGTCGGCGTCTTCCGGGAAAAAGCTGATGCCGATACTGGCGCTGGTAAAGAAATTGGATTCGCCGCCGGAAAATGGGGCGGCTATTTCTTCTTTTAGCTGCATGGCGGCGTCGACCGCAGCTTTGGCATCTGCGGCGGGGCTCATCAGAACGATGAATTCGTCGCCGCCCTGGCGATACATACAGCAGTTGGCCGGCATCACCTTTTTCAGGCGCTGCGTCACCATCTGCAATAGCTGATCGCCGGCCCGGTGCCCCAGTGTGTCGTTAATATTTTTGAAGCGATCAAGGTCGATAAAGAGTACCGCGACTTTATGACCGCTTGCCTTGGCAGCTTCAATGGCTTCGTACAAATGTTGGGAAAAGAGCAGGCGATTGGGCAGACCGGTCAGCACGTCGTGCTGGGCGAGAAATTCCATTTCCTCTTGATGAAAACGCTGATCGGTAATATCGGTAACCGAACCGACCATCTGATAGGCCTTGCCATTGCGGTCGCGCACCGCCATGCCACGCGAGCCAATCCAGCGATAGGCGCCGTCTTTGGCCAGGACGCGATACTCACAATAAAAATAGTCGGTCTGGCCTTTCAAATGCTCCGAGACAGCCTTGTTGTAGATTTCGCGGTCATCGGGATGAACCAGTTTCAGCCAGGCATGGGTATCCGGCAGAAAGTCTTCTCTGTAGCCGAGAATCTCCAGCAAGCGCGTCCCGACACGCAGCCTCTTGGTGATTGGGTTCCATTCCCAGAAGCCGTCGTGAGCAGCCAGCATGGCCATGTCGTAAGCACGGCGGACTGATTGAAAATCCCGCCACTCAACATGGGCTAGCCAGGCCAGGCCGACGAGAGCGATAGTTAGCAGCACGGCATACAGGGGCCCTGGCGCGAGCAGCATCCCAACCAGGCCAAAGAGAATGGCGAAAACGACCGTAATCAGCGGCAGTTTGCGGATTTTTTGGCGATACTGAAGCGTCAACGACAAAGCGAGTTGCAAGGGCTGCATTCGTCAGAAAAAACCGGCTTAGCCGCCGGTCATCGACATGAAGCGAACGACGTGGGGAGCGTCCATTTGCTGCGTGAAGTCGTGGCCAAAGGGTTTGATGCCCATGCTAGCGACGATCGCCTGGCGCAGCGCATCCTCGCTGTTGTCAGTGCGCAAGACCTGAAGCAGATTAACGGCATCATTCTGGCCAAGGCAGGGGTAAAGCTCACCTTTTGCAGTGATGCGTACCCGATTGCAGGTGTCGCAGAAATTGTGGCTGTGCGGAGAAATGAAGCCGATACGGGATATCGAGCCGGGAATGCGCCAGTAGCGCGCCGGGCCGCCCGAGTTTTCGGTGGACGGAATAAGCTCGAAACGCGGTGCCAGTATTTGGCGGGTTTCTTCGGACGAAATATAGGTGTTGCTGCGGCCAAGAATTTCACCGAGCGGCATTTCCTCAATAAAAGAAATATCGAGCTCGTTGTCGACTGCGAACTGCACCAGATCGACGAATTCGTCATCGTTGGTGCCGCGCATCATTACCACGTTCAGTTTGGTCCGCTGGAAACCGGCGGCACGTGCCGCTTCAATGCCTTTCAAAACCTTGTGCAGATCGCCAATCCGGGTGATTTTTTTGAAGCGTTCGGCTTGCAGGGTGTCGAGGCTGATATTGATCCGCTTGACGCCCGCATCGCACAGGGGCTGGGCGAAACGATCCAGTTGCGAGCCATTGGTCGTCAACACCAGATTCTCCAGGCCGGGCAGAGCACCCAGTTTCCTGATCAGCCACAAGAGATTCTTGCGGACCAGCGGTTCACCACCGGTAATGCGCAGTTTGCTGACACCGAGCCCGACAAACACCGAAGCCACCCGCAGGCACTCTTCCAGACTCATCACCTCGTTGCGGGGCAGAAAGGTCATCTCTTCAGCCATGCAATAGGTGCAGCGAAAATCGCAGCGGTCGGTAACCGACAACCGGACGTAGGTGATACGCCGGCCATACTTGTCGACCAGCGTTCCCTCGGCGTGATCAAGCGTCGCCGGATTGATCGTCGGCTTGAATTCAGCAAGGCCGATGGGCGTGGATTCTGGCCTCAGGGTTTCGTTTTGCATGGCGGGCAATCTGGGCGTGGCCGAAAATGGAAAGGCACTTGGGTGGCTGCAGATTATCAATTCTGAAGCTTGCCACGACAAGTAGAGACATCAAAAATAAAAAAGGTTCCAACGCTATCTCAGCCATTGACGTGGCGCCCATTACACGATCAATGCTGCGGTCGACACTATAAAACAGGCAATTTTTGCTTCAGATTTTGACTGGCCGTTTTGAAAGCTTGCGTTGCAGGGTACGGCGATGCATTTTCAGGGCACGGGCGGTCGCCGAGATATTGCCGTCGTTTTCGTTCAGGATGCGCTGGATGTGCTCCCACTCCATGCGGTCCACCGAAAGCGGCTCGTCGGAGACCGGCAGATCGAAATCGGGTCCGTTATCGTCCTCGAAGGCAGAGAGAATAGCTTCGATTTCCACCGGTTTGGCGAGATATTGAATCGCCCCTAGCTTAACCGCATCGACCGCGGTGGCAATGCTGGCATAACCGGTGAGGACGACGATGCGGCAATCCGGATTGATCGCCAGCAGTTCGGGGATCAGTGCCAGGCCTGAGCTGCCATTCAGATTGAGGTCGAGGACAATTTGCCCGGCCTGCGTCTCGCGGGCAAGTTGCAGCGCCGATGTCGTATCCAGCGCCCCGAAGGCGATGTAACCGCGCCTTTCCAGCGTGCGGACCAGGATGGCGTTGAAGCTAGGGTCATCGTCGATGATCAGGGTTTGTTCGTTCATGAGCCAGTCTGCGGGAGTTCGATGCGGGCGAGGGCGCCGCCATCTTCAGGATTACTTAGAGTCAGGCTGCCGCCCAGTTGTTCAATGGCGGTTCGGGTCAGCATCAAGCCGACACCGCTGCCCCGTTCATGGGCAGGAAAGCTGCGCTGACCACCTTGCTCGAGCACCGTCGGCGGGAAGCCCGGCCCGTAATCGCGAATGTCGATACAGGTATTCTGGCTGCACCAGCTCAGTCTGATTTCCAGCGGCTTTGGCGTGGCGTTGGCGGCGTTGTTGAGCAAATTGAGCACCGCCTGCTCCAGGCGTGGATCGGCAACGATTTCGGGGGCCGGGTAGTCGCTGCCAATAATCAATCGGCTCCCCGCCTTGGGTCGGCTGGCATGCCAATGCTGACGGACGCATTCGATCCAGTCGTCGGCTGCTTGCAGAGCAGCTTTTTCAAGCCTTTCGGCCTCGGCCCGGCGCGATAGCCCGGTAATAATTTTTTTGCAGACGCCGATCTGTTGCCGGAGCAGCGCAATATCTTCCTGGGCCGCGTGATGCAGCGCCGGGTCGTTGGCCAGCTCGCCAGCGAGCAGCGCCATGGTGGCAAGTGGCGTACCGAGTTCATGCGCTGCGCCAGCGGCCAGCGTACCCATTGCCATCACCCGTTCGTCACGCAGCGCCTGCTCGCGGGCGGCGGCCAGTTCGGCATCGCGCTCGCGGATCAGGCGCGTCATGCGGACAACGAACCAGGCAATCATCGCGGCCGAAATGGCAAAGGTCAGCCACATGCCGATCAGGTGCAGTCTAGTGGCACGGGTGGCATCGGGCATCGGCAATGGGACGTAGTAAATCATCAGCAGCGAGTAGACGATGATTGCGGCACCGCCCACAATGAAAACGCAGCGTGTCGGCAACGTCAGGGCGGCAATGGCAACGGGGGGTAAAAGTAGCGAAACCAGCGGGTTGGTCGCACCACCACTAAAAAAAATCAACGCACCCAGCGCTGCGACATCGATCAGTAACTGGCTGAACAACTCGTAAAGTGTTGCGCTTTCGGCGTGCTCAACCCGCCATTGAACAATGATATTGAAGAGGGCAGTGATGCCGATGATGCCGAGCAAGGGAGTTTGCGGCAGCGGAATATCGAGGAACCGGGGAGTGATCATTACCAGCGCGGCCATCGCAACAAGCACAGCCCAACGGGTGGTGACGAGGCGGCGAAGGTTGGGCAGATGGTCGGCGCTATCCGCGCTGCAGGCTATATAGGACATAGGGCGAATTATGCGTGATTTGAGTCAAGTTTCAGTTGCTTGCGACATGCGACAATTCGCCGCATCGTTTTGAGGAGATAACCCATATGCTGCTTCGTTCGTTCATACCGCTAAGTCTGGCCGCCCTGCTGTTGAGCGGCCAGGTTGCTGCGGTCGACCTCGAAAAAGGCAAGGAAATCAACGGTACCTGCGCTGCCTGCCACAGCGATAACGGGCAGGGTGGCAAGAAAGGCGAATACCCGCGAATTGCCGGGCAAGGCGTCAAATATATCGAGAGCCAACTGCGCAATTTCCGCTCACGGACGCGGATAAACATCCCGATGTTCCCCTACACCCAGGAACGCGAGTTATCGGATGAGGACATCAAGGATATTGCCGCCTACCTCAACGCGATCGATTTGCCGACCAGGATGCCGGATTTTGACGGTACTGAAGATGCACTGACCAAGTTGAAGATTGCTGACAAGGTAATGGTCA
>CAYWNX010000084.1:0-8999 GCA_964459735.1 uncultured Dechloromonas sp.
AAGATGCGCCGCCCGGGGAAGTCGTGCATGGCGGTCAGCCAGGCGGTGGCCACCCCGAGCAGCCCGACGCCGCAGCCAACGCCAAGGCAGAGCCATAGCGAGTTGAGAATGTATTCCGGGAGCACGGTGTGCACCAGATGTGTCCAGGTGCTACTGGTACCGCCGGCAAAAAGATTGAGGCCGACGCTGGCGACCGGCAGCCCGACGAGCAGGGCAACGGTGAACCCGACAAGCAACAGGGGGGAATATTGGGCTGTGCGCATGAGAGTGAATGCGAATTATAATCGACCGCTATGGCACAACTTGAGCTAAATGGCGTCGTTCAGCGCTACGGTAAAAATACCATCGTCGATGGTGTCGATTTTCGTCTGGAAAAAGGGCAAATCGCCTGCCTGCTCGGCCCCTCCGGCTGTGGCAAGACCACTTTGCTGCGCTGTATCGCCGGCTTCGAGGAAATCGCCGGCGGCGAGATCCGGCTGCATGGCAACGTCGTGAGCAGCGCCGGCCAGCGGGTGGCGCCGGAGAAGCGGCAGATTGGCATGGTCTTTCAGGATTACGCGCTGTTTCCACATCTCACCATTGAGCAGAATGTTGCGTTCGGCCTGGGTCGCAAGCCCGCGGCGGATGCCCATCTGCGCGTCCGGCAGTTGCTCGCCACGGTCGGCCTCGGCGGCCAGGGTGAAAAGTATCCGCACGAGCTTTCCGGCGGCCAGCAGCAGCGCGTTGCCTTGGCCCGGGCGCTGGCGCCGCGACCGGAACTGATCCTGCTCGACGAGCCTTTTTCCAATCTCGATGTCGGGCTGCGCGAGCGGCTTTCGGCTGAGGTTCGGGAAATATTGAAACGCGAAGGGTCGACCGCAATCCTTGTCACCCATGACCAGAATGAAGCTTTTGCCATGGCCGACGAAATCGGCATCATGTACCAGGGCCGTATTCAGCAATGGGATGTGCCGTACAACCTCTACCACCGCCCGGCCAACCGCTTTGTCGCCGACTTCATCGGCCAGGGCGTATTGCTGCCCGGCATTGTGGTTGAAGGCCACAACGTCGATATGGAACTGGGCACGCTGATCTCCGATGTGCCGGTCGAGTGCAGCGAAACCTGCGCCAATTGCGGCGATGGCTGCGACGTCGACGTCCTGCTCCGCCCGGACGACATCGTGCATGACGACCAGAGCAAGTTGCAGGCGGAAGTGCTGCACAAGGCATTTCGTGGTGCCGATATTCTCTACACGCTGCGTCTGGGCAGTGGTGCCGAAGTACTTTCACTGGTTCCATCGCACCACAACCATGCACTGGGTGAAAAAATCGGTATCCGGCTTGATGCCGATCACGTGATTGCCTTCAAAAAACAGCACGCATGATTCCGTTTCTTGGCCTGTTCGACCCCTTTCCTCCGGTCGAATCGGCCCGCGACGAAATGGGCGGCCTGCTCGCGGTCGGCGGCGATCTCGGGCCGGCTCGCCTGCTTGATGCTTACCAGCATGGCATTTTTCCCTGGGGTACGGTCGAAGGACAGCCGCTGTGGTACAGCCCGCACCCGCGCATGGTGCTGTTTCCTGAAGAATTCCGCCTGGCCCGCTCGCTGCAGAAAACCCTGCGCGCCAAGCATTTCGAGGTCCGTTTCGACACCAATTTCGCCGGCGTCATGGCAGCCTGCGCCGAAATCCGGCGCTCCGGCCAGGATGGCACCTGGATATCGCCTGACATGCTGAACGCCTACATCCGTCTGCATGAACTTGGCTGGGCGCATTCGGTCGAAACCTATGTCGAAGGCGATTTGGTTGGCGGCCTGTACGGCTTGGCGATCGGTCGCATGTTTTATGGGGAATCGATGTTCTCTCGCCGCAACGACGCATCGAAGATCGCCTTCGCTCACCTGATCCGCTACCTTTCGGCCAACCAGTTTGGAATGATCGATTGCCAGATGCGCACCGAACACCTCGCCTCCCTCGGCGGTCGCGAAATTCCCCGCCCAACGTTTTTGGCCCGTTTATCGACGTTGACCGCAGCAAACCGTTCACGCACAGCCTGGTCGGCTGAAAACCTTGATCTGAACTGGTGAGTCATGGCCCAGCCCAACGACGCCGCGCTGCCTTTCTCGCTGCTCCAGTTCTATGCCACCTCACCTTATCCGTGCAGCTACCTGCCCGACCATGAGGCGCGCTCGCAGGTCGCCACACCGGCCCACCTGATCGATGCCGAAATTTACAGTTCGCTGGTCCGTGCCGGCTTCCGGCGAAGCGGCATCTTCACCTACCGGCCGCATTGCGATAAATGCCGGGCGTGCACCCCGGTTCGCCTGCCGGTGGCCGACCTCAAGCCGAGCCGCAGTCAGCGCCGCGCCCTGAAGCGCCATGCGAATCTGCACGTCCGCGAACTGCCCCTGGTCTTTCTCGAAACACACTACGCGCTCTACCAGCGCTACCAGCAAGCCCGCCACCCCGGCGGCGGCATGGACGAAGACAGCCACGACCAGTACGCTCAATTCCTGCTGCAAAGCCGCGTCGATACACGGTTGATAGAATTCTCCGACGATCAGGCCGTGCGCATGGTCAGCGTGATCGACGTTCTCGACGATGGCCTCTCCTCGGTTTACACCTTTTACGACCCCGACCTGCCGGGAACCAGCTTCGGTGTCTATAACATCCTCTGGCAAGCCGCCCAGTGCGTTGCCCTTGGCCTGCCCTATCTCTACCTTGGCTACTGGATTGCTGAAAGCCCGAAAATGGCCTACAAGACCGACTTTCACCCGATTGAAGGCTATCTCGTCGGACAATGGGTGCCTCTTCAAACCGCTACCGATCCATCCTGATGAAACGCTACGCCCTGCCGCTCCTGTTCCTGCCCCTAAGTGCACTCGCCGCCGACGAACGCCAGCCCTATGCCTGTAACAACGGCAGCAACATCGCTATTTCGTTTTCGACCACCAGCGAGGGTCGGCCGCAGGCTACCCTGCATTTGGCAGACGCCCCCATCACCTTGCCGCAAGTGCCCGCTGCTTCCGGCGTGCTCTACCGCGCTGACGATAAGCGCCTGCACACCAAGGGTGACGAAGCGGTTTTCGAGGATGGCAAGGGCAATATCCAACGCTGCAAGCAAGGCAGCGCGCCGCCCGTCATGCCGGTCGCAGCAAAACCCGCGCTCAGCAGCTTCCTCGACATTAATGGCAGCGTTTCCTACCTTCAGCGCATTGCGCTGCCACAGGATGCCGTGCTCATTGTCCGCATTCAGGACGTCTCCCGCGCCGATGCCCCGGCCCGCATTTTGGCTGAGCAGCGCATCGAACTCGCCGGCCGGCAGGTGCCGATTCCCTTCCAGACCACCATCGACCGCGACCTGATCGGCAAGAAAGCACGCGTCACAGCCTCTGCCCGCATCGAACGCGGCGGCAAACTGCTCTTCGTCAGCGACAAATCCTATCCGGTGCTGAGCAGCGGCCAGGCAATCCAAGTCGAGATGAACCTCAAGCCAGTCAGCAGTGGCAAGTCGCGCTAAGCTGCTCGGCGCGCTGTTCGCTGCTGCCCTCAGTTTCACGACGCAGGCTGACAGCGTCGTCTGCCATGTCACCTACGGCGGCGAAACCAGACACTTCGAAGCCCGGCCAACGTCCACGCCCTACACGGTTGCCGCCACGCCCATCGGCTCCCACTTCCTGTTCCGCATCATCTTTCGTCAGGAACCGGCCGAACTCGCCAGCATCAAGCTTTACACCTACACCAACCGCGACACCGGCCCGGTCATCATCCACCAGGCCAGTTACCCCTACCCGGTCAGGAATACCGCCCCTCAAGGGGACTTTATTCGCCGCGAAGCAAGTCCCCTGGCGGGACAAAACACCGATAACGGCTTCACCGGGCTGCATCTGGTTTATGAAACGGTGCACGACAGCGAACTCCAGTACTGGTGCGAACTGAAAGCCGACACCGCAAAATGAGCCAAAAATTCCGGTTGACCGTAGCAATCAACAAATACTGCCGGGGGGCAGCCCTGATGCTGACCCTCGCTTTTAACGCCAATGCCGAGCCCGTCAACCTTATTTTCGCCGGCGACATCATGCTCGACGACGGCCCCGGCCGCCTCATCGGCGAAGGTGGCGACCCGCTTGCGCCATTCGCCGAAATTCTTAAGGCTGCCGATTACCGCATCGGCAATCTGGAATGTCCGATTGCCGAAAGCGGCAGCGCACTCGACAACAAAATCTACACCTTCCGCGCCAAGCCGCAGGTGCTGCCCGTGCTGCAAGGCCGTTTCGACGCCGTCTCGCTGGCCAATAATCATTCCGGCGATTACGGCCACGAAGCCTTCCTCGACACCATGCGCCACCTCGACAACGCCGGCATTGCGCATTTCGGCGGCGGACGCAATCTCGGCGCAGCCCACCAGCCGCTGTGGATCGAGCGCAGGGGTCTGAAAGTCGCCATCCTCGCCTACAACGAATTCAAGCCGCGCTCCTTCGAAGCCGGCCCCGACTGGCCGGGCGTCGCCTGGAGCGAGGACGATCAAGTCATCACCGACATCCGCGCCGCCAAAGCCGCCGGCGCCGACGTGATTATTCCTTTCATGCATTGGGGCTGGGAAAACGAAGACAGACCGAGCCAGCGCCAGCAGCAACTCGCCCGCAAAATGATCGACGAAGGTGCCGCCCTTGTCGTCGGCGGCCACCCGCACGTCACCCAGGGGACCGAAACCTACAAGGGCAAGCCGATCATCTACAGCCTCGGCAACTTCGTTTTCGACGGCTTCGACTACCCGGCCGGCCAACGCGGCTGGCTGCTCCGCCTCAAGCTCGACAAATCCGGCCTGATTTTCTGGGACACCCTGGCCGCCCAAATGGATGACAATGGCACCCCGCACCCGGTTTCCGGCGCTTTCACGCCTTGCGGCCGGGGTGGAGAAGACGTTATTTTGGAATGCCAGAATCCCTAGGAGACAGCCCATGGACACCCGCTACCTTGACGACCTATTTCCCGGCCAGCACTTCAAGACGCCGGGCATTACGCTGACTGAAGCCGAGATTATCGACTTCGCCTGGCGCTATGATCCGCAGCCCTTTCATCTCGACGTCAACGCCGCCGCCGAATCGCCCTATGGCGGCCTGATTGCCAGCGGTTTTCAGAGTCTGTCACTGTGTTTCCGGCTGTTCATCCAGACCGGCGTTTTGGCCGAATCCAGCCTCGGTTCGCCGGGCATCGACGAACTGCGCTGGCTGGCGCCGGTGCGGCCGGGCGATACGCTGCATACGGAAATCGAGGTCCTGGAAGTGCGGCCGTCCAAATCAAAACCGGATCGCGGCATTGCCCGCTTGCGCTATCACGCGGTCAACCAGCGCCATGAGGTGGTTTTGAGCCTGATTATCAATCACCTGCTGCGCCGCCGGCCGGACTGAGGATTTGCCCGGCCTTGCCGTAGCCCTCTCAGGGCGCGGCACGCCGGGCGATGAATTCGAGCGGAAGACTGCTCGAATAGCCGCCTGTTGTTTCCAGCACGAAATGGATGGCGTCATCCTGAAGACGCCCACGGTAGCGGTGGCTCAGCGAGCGCACCGTGCCGCCGGCCATCGCTTCAGTATGCGTGACGAAATCGAGTTGCCCGCCAGCCGTCATTCGGCCCTGTTCGACGAGGCGCGGCAGGCCGAGATAGCTGGCGGTACCATGCACCTCACCCGCCTCCACCTTTAAATCGAAGGCTTCGTTGTGTTCCGCCCCCCAGTCGTAGCGGACCGGCGCAGTCCAGCGACCACTCAGGCTGCTGGCTGTCCGGCCAGCAGCCTCGCTCGCCACGGGCGGCAATGGTGGGTTTGGCGCCCACGGTTTTACCAGGAACAGCACGCCCAGCAGCAGAACCGCTCCAGCCACAGCAACCCAGAGCAGGCGGCGGGAAGCCTTCTTCGGTCGTAGCTGGGCAATCAAGCGCGCGACATCTTCCTTCCACGACGCATCATTGAGCACGACAGCCTGACGCCGGGCCAGGGCGCGCAAGGGCTCGGGCAACTCGTTGTGCAGCGGCATGACGGCACCGCCAATCAGCACCGGCCAAACCGGCTTGCCGGCAGCGAGCGCCAGCTGGATTTCGATGCGGACGAAGTCGTCAGGGTCGTCCAGCCGGCGCCGGCCGTCCTTGCTGGCACCCAGCCAGTCCGGACCAATCACCGCGAGAACTACATCGACGGCCTGCAGACGATTATGGATGGCCTTGACGAAGTCGTCTCCCGGCCGGATGTCATCGATATCGCGAAAGACCTTATCGGCACCGAAAGCTGTATCTAGCGCCTCGGCGAGCCGACCGGCGAAGCCCGGGCTGTCATTGCGGCGATAGCTGATGAAGATGCCTGTCATGAGCACGAACTCCAGTGGCTTGAGCGATCAGGGCAAAAGACCGGCGGCAGCATGGCTGCCGGTTACTGGTAGCGCAATGCCTCGATGGGGTCGAGCTGCGCGGCCTTCTGCGCCGGGTAGTAGCCAAAGAATATACCGACGCCGGCCGCAACCGCAAAGGCGACCAGCGCCGCGCTGCCGGAAATAACGACCACCATGCCGGTGAAGAAGTTGATCCCCAGCGCAATACCGAGGCCAAGCAGCAGGCCGAGCAGGCAACCGGCAAAGGAAATCATCACGGCTTCGAGCAGAAACTGGGTCAGGATATCCTTCTGGCGCGCGCCAATGGCCATGCGAATGCCGATTTCCCGGGTCCGCTCGGTGACTGAGACAAGCATGATATTCATGATGCCGATGCCGCCGACAAGCAGCGAAATCGAGGCGATGGCACCGAGCAGGATGGACATGGTGCGAGTCGTTTCAGCCTCGGATTCGGCCGCGGCTGACAGATTGCGCAGGAAGAAATCGTTCGGCATGCCTTCGCGCAGCCGGTGGCGCTGACGGAGCAGCGATTCAATGCCGCGCTCCACTTTCTGCATGGCCTCGGCAGATTCCGCCTGCACCATGATCATCCGCACCGAACCGAGGAAGGGCGTGCCGAACACCTTGCGTTGAGCGGTGCTCAGCGGAATGATCACAGTGTCATCCTGATCGCGGCCATCGAGATTCTGCCCCTTGCTGCCGAGCACGCCGATGACGATAAACGGATTCTGCTGAATCCGCATGGTCTTGCCGACCGGGTCTTCATCGCCGAACAGGTTCTGGGCGACGGTCTTGCCAATCAGCGCGACACGCGTTGCCGAGCGCACGTCGGAGTCACCGAAGGCCGCGCCACTGACGATGCTCCAGGCGCGCGCATCAAGGTAGGACGGCGTGGTCCCGACCACCTGCGTACTCCAGTTTTGCGAGCCATAGACCAGTTGCCGCGTGCCCTGATGGGTGGGTGCCACATTGGTCACGCCATCGAGTTCGCTCATCACTTCGGCGTCGGCGACACTCAGGGACGGCGCCCCGGCCGAGCCACTGCGCACACCGGCGGCGGTGAACGAGCCGGAAAGGACGATATAAAGGTTCGATCCCATGGTGCTGATCGTCTGTTGCACGGCGTACTGCGCGCCCTGCCCGATCGCCATCATGATGACCACGGCGCCGACGCCAATCACCATGCCGAGCATGGTCAGCGCCGTCCGCAAGCGGTTGGCGCCCATCGCCAGCCAGGCTTCGCTGAGCATGGCTTTCAGCATGCAGCCCCCGTCAGGTGATCGCTGATAATCTCGCCATCGAGAAACTTGACCTGCCGCTTGGCGTGCGCCGCGATATCCGGCTCGTGGGTCACGAGCACGATGGTGATGCCTTCGGCGTTCAACTCGCCGAACAGACGCATGATTTCCTCGCTGGTATGGCTGTCAAGATTGCCGGTCGGCTCGTCGGCGAGGATCAGCCGCGGTTTATTGACCAGCGCCCGGGCAATCGCCACGCGTTGCTGCTGACCGCCGGAAATGCGGTTGGGCAGCGATTCGGCATATTTGCCGAGGCCGACCTTGTCGAGCAATTCGCGCGCCGCGGCGCGGCGGGTTTCCCGGTCGGCGCCGGCATAGACCAGCGGCAAGGCGACGTTGTCCTGCAGACTCATCCGCGGCAACAGGTTGAAGCCCTGAAAAACGAAGCCCAGCGTGCGGTTGCGCAGGATAGCCAAGGCATCCTTGTCCATGTGGCCAACATTTTTGCCGGCGAGAAAATAATCGCCGATGCTTGGCGTATCGAGGCAGCCAAGCAAATTCATGAAGGTCGATTTACCGGACCCGGACGGCCCCATGATGGCGATGTAGTCGCCGGGGTGAATTTCCAGATTGACCCCGCGCAGCGCCGGAAACAAGCCGGCCGCGGTTTCGTAGGACTTGCCCAGGCCAACAACCCGGATGACCGGTTCAGTCATCAGAACATTCTCATCCCGACGCTGGACGGCTTGCCCGGACCGTTGCCGTTGGTATTTTCACCGATGATCACACGGTCACCCGCCTGCAGGTCGCCACCGACAATCTCGGTATTGCGATTATCGGTAATCCCCAGTTGCACGCTGACCGGCTTGATTTCTTCACCCGCCAGCACGTAGACCGTGCCGCTCTGGCCGTCGCGCTTCTTGCCCTTCTTATCACCGCCGCCTTTGCCAGCCACTCCGCCAGCATCGCTGCCGCTGGGCATTGCTGCGGTCGACGCCGCTTTTGCGCCATTTTCCGGTTTCTTGTCAGTTGCATCTGCCGGTTTGAAACGCAGGGCCGCATTTGGTACCAGCAAGACATCATTGCGTTGAAGCACGGCGATATTCACGTAAGCCGTCATGCCGGGCAGCAAAACCTGCTCCGGGTTGGCAACATTGATCCGCACGTTGTAGGTGACGACGTTTTGCTGATTGGTCGGATTGAGACGGATTTGCTGCACCTCACCGCTGAAATTACGGCTCGGAAAGGCGTCGACCGTGAACTTTGCCTTTTGCCCTTCGCGGAGATTGCCGATATCGGCTTCGGCAAAACTGGTATCGATGCGCATCTCGGAAAGATCCTGGGCGATCTTGATCAGCACCGGTGTCTGAAAACTGGCCGCGACGGTCTGGCCGAGATCAAC
>CAYWNX010000085.1:0-8962 GCA_964459735.1 uncultured Dechloromonas sp.
CTGCGCTAACCACCTGTCAGTCGATAAAGACAAGTACGTATATCTATCCTCGTTACCCGGGCGCATCTACGACAGCAATAGCTGCAACTGGAGGAGAGTTTCGTGTCGGCAACAGTTCTCCAAGAACCATCACCAACGTAAAATTTGGTAGCTCCTCAATCGAAATTTTAGGCGCTGCGGTAACAGGAACAAACCGCGCCGACCTTGCGGCCAAAGTTGCAGCCCAAATCAATTTGTACGCATCTAACCCCGAATTCACCGCCGCGGTGTGCAGCACTGACCACGTTTGCTTGACATCAACCGCAGCAGCTGGCGCAAGCGGCAATGGGGGCTTCAACGTCACTGGCACCGCGGGCGCATCCAATTTCAAGGACTCATCCGGGGGTGTTACCGGTTCATCAGCCGCACCCTATACTTTCGTACGTACCGATATCATTGCCCCCGTCGCGCCCGACGTGGGAAGCTACCCAAAAGCCACATCCCGTACCGACTGCGCCGGGGCAACTTGTACCTATGCTGAAGAAATCACCAATTTCGGCAACTGGTACGCCTACTACCGGACGCGCATGCAATCGATGAAGAGCGCAGTAAGTCTGGCCTTCAAGCCGATCGGTTCCAATTATCGCGTTGGCTTTATCAACATCTGCAAAAATGATTACCTCCCCGTCGCCACTTTTGACAACGTGACCGTACCGCTTAATCAGAAAACCAACTGGTATGACAAACTGTTTAACACCACCGCATCCGGTTGCGGGACGCCGCTCCGCTCGGCACTGGCAACGGCGGGACGCATCTTCGCAGGCAAGGAGCTTTCCACCGCCGGCTCCACATCCGGCAGCAGTATTGACCCGGTGCAGTACTCCTGCCAGCAGAACTTTGCTCTGCTGACCACTGACGGATACTGGAATGGGGCCGGCGGAACGGACTTGAGCGGCAATGCAATGGGAAATATGGATAGCGACATTGGCACCCGTCCAATGTATGAGGGTCCAACTGCTACCACTGGCTCCCTGGCTGATATTGCCAAGTATTACTACGATACCGACCTGCGGAACTCCACCCTTAGTAACTGCACCGGCTCCCTCGGCCTTGATGTCTGCGAAAACAACGTGTTCATTAGCAACACCGATACCAGCACCAAGCAGCACATGACCACCTTTACGCTGGGGCTAGGCGTTGACGGCACCTTGGCTTACAGCAGCGACTACAAAAGCATCAACAAAGACAAACCAAACGCGACACCGGCAATTTACTACCCGGCGCCGACCGGTGCCGGTTTTGATTATTACCAACTCCTGAATGGCTATGGCACCCCCACGGTAAACTGGTCAGTTCCGGCGGCGGATACAGAAAAGGCTGTTGATGACCTGTGGCATGCCGCCGTTAACGGGCAAGGTACCTATTTCAGTGCCAAGGATCCGGCGCAACTGGCCAGCGGTCTCAATGCAGCACTAACTGCCATCGGATCGAAGGTTGGCGCTTCGTCCTCGGCGGCAACCAGTACGCTGAATCCGGTTGCCGGAAACAATTTTGCTTACGTCGCCAGCTACAGCACGGTGAAATGGCTGGGCAATCTGGAAGCGCGCAGCATTAACGTGGACACTGGCGTAGTCAGTGAAACCGCAAGCTGGTGCATCGAGAACATTGTTTCCGCTGCCACCACCTGCACCTCGCCAAGCTATATAGCCGCAGAGAGCAATGGTTCAAGTACGATCAATAACTGCATTACGCCAGATGCAACATCATCCAGCTGTCCGGCACCAGGGGTGCTTGATGGCACGAATTGCAAAGTCGAAGTGCCTATTGCCTGTACCGGTACCATGCCTGGAAAAATTGGTGTCGCCAGCGATACGCGGACGATTTACAAATCCAATGGAGTGGGGGCACTGCAAAGCTTTGTCTATGCCAACCTCAACGCAGCCGACTTTACCGCTACTGGCTTGAGCCAATGGTCGGTACTCACCGACACACAGAAAACCGCCGCCGCTGGTGAAAATCTGGTCAATTTCCTGCGTGGTCAAACAGGTTTCGAAGATCGAGCCAGCAACACGGCAACTGACCGCCTTTATCGATTTCGCGAGGCGACACTCGGTGATGCGCTGGAATCGCAACCCTCCTTTATTAGCAAGCCAGTATTCAGTTATGCCGACCCGGGCTATACGGCCTATAAAACAGCTCAGGCTAACAGAGTCGGTTCGGTGTTCATGGGCACCAACGACGGCATGCTGCATGCCTTTGCCGCAGACACCGGGGCTGAACGCTGGGCTTTTGTACCGACCGCCGTCATACCCAATATGTGGAAGCTAGCAGACAAGAACTACGCAACATCCCATACCAATTACGTCAATGGCAGTCCGATCATTTCAGATGTCTGCACGGCTAACTGTAGCTGCGACGATGTATGCGTCACAGCTGGTGGCGCCGCACCGGTCTGGAAAACAATTCTGGTCGGTGGGCTGAATGCAGGAGGGCGGAGCTACTATGCTCTTGATATCACAGACCCGGCGACCCCTGCCTTGTTGTGGGAAATCTCCTCGGCCGAGAGCAATTTCTCGAACCTTGGCTTCAGCTACGGTCAACCGATAATTACCAAGAAAACAGATGGCACCTGGGTGGTATTGGTGACATCCGGTTACAACAACACCAGCCCGGGTGACGGAAAAGGCTACTTATATGTGCTCAATGCGCTTACCGGCGCCAGGATTAGTGCAATCGCAACAACCGCAGGTGACACGACAACACCGAGCGGGCTAGCGAAAGTTGCCGGATGGAACGACTTTGGTGGGATAGACAATACGGTCGGCTACATTTACGGTGGAGATCTGCTGGGAAATCTCTGGCGTTTTGACATCAATACGGGAGCCGCGTTGAAGTTTGCGACGCTTAATGACTCACTTGGCAACGCGCAGCCGGTTACTGCAACACCAACCCTGGGCCTGATCAAAGGACAGCGCGTGGTGTTTGTTGGAACGGGAAAATACCTTGAAGTAGCAGATCTGACCAATACTGACGCACAAACGATCTATGCGATCAAGGATGACAACTCTGGCGTAACCCTGAGCAATGCGAGAACGTCACTGGTCGCTCAAACCCTGACCAGAGACGATACAACCCGTACCGGCAGCAATAATGCAGTGGATTTTGTCAGCGGTCGTGGTTGGTATGTTGATTTGGCGGATACCACCCCGCCAAGCACGACGCAGTCATTTGTCGGAGAGCGCGTAAATATTGATATGAGACTTGTTCAGGGGACACTTATCGCTGCGACGATTGTGCCTTCGAACACCGTTTGTTCGCCGGGTGGCTATGGTTGGCTTAATTTTTTCAACTACGAAACAGGTGGTTTTGTTGATTCGACAACGCCTCTCGTGTCGGGGTTATACCAATCGCCAATTGTCGGTATCAACGTGCTTTTCATCAATGGCAAGCCTGTCGTTGAGGTCGTTACGGCCGCCAAGCCGACGCCTGAGAAAGATCCCAACGTGAAGATCAAAGATTCGGGCACCTCCTTCATGGGCAAACGAGTTATGTGGCGCGAATTGCTTCCCTGAGCGTGATTCAAAGCACCGCATTTTGGTGCTGCCTGGTTCCCCTCCACCCTTCGGTTAATACTTGAAGGGATGGAGGAAACAGGCAAAAGGAGGTCACTATTTGTCTTGCCGCCTGAATAGGCATGGCGCCGGTTGTGAAACCATTTCTGGCCAGCGCCGCGCCACAAACCAGTCCACCTCAATCAAGGGCAAACGAGACTTGCAGCTTACAGAGTAGCAATGAGAAAGACGATGGAAGCCAAGCTGGAATCGATTACTTCTTGGCCTTTTGCGGCCGTAGCCAGCCATTGAGCGTAACTTGCTTGGCACGTGACACGGTCAACGCGTCAGGCGGCGCATTTTTGGTCAGTGTTGTACCAGCCCCCAGCGTTGCCCCGCGGCCCACCGTCACCGGCGCCACCAGTTGGGTATCGGAACCGATGAAGACATCGTCCTCGATGATGGTCTTGTGCTTGTTGGCACCGTCGTAGTTGCAGGTAATCGTCCCGGCACCGACGTTGACGCGCTGACCAATCTCGGCATCGCCGATGTAGGCCAGGTGGTTGGCCTTGGATTGGGCAGCAATCTTGCTGTTCTTGACCTCGACGAAGTTGCCGATATGTACTTCGGGGCCGAGTTCGGTACCCGGGCGCAAACGTGCGTAGGGCCCAAGCACGCCGTCCGGACCAATCACGGCGTCTTCGAAGTGGCAGAACGCGGCAATACGGGTACCGGCCCCGACCTTCACATTTTTCAAGACGCAGTAGGGGCCAACTTCGACGGCGTCGGCCAGATCAACCTTGCCTTCAAAAACGCAACCGACGTCAATGGCGACATCGCGGCCATAGCTCAACTCGCCTCTTACATCAATCCGGTTCGGGTCGGCTAGGCGAACACCACCAACCAGCATGGCGTCGGCAATATTGCGTTGATGCACGCGTTCCAGTTCGGCCAACTGCACCTTGCTGTTGACGCCCAAAACTTCCCATTCACTATCCGGCTGGGCGGTATGCACCGATACGCCTTCAGCAACTGCCAGCGCAACGATATCGGTCAGGTAATACTCGCCTTGTGCATTTTTGTTCGATAACTTGCCCAGCCAGTCGGCAAGGCGTGCGGATGGAATTGCCATGATGCCGGTGTTGACCTCACGGATGGCCTTCTCGTCGGCACTTGCATCCTTTTCCTCGACAATGCGCAAAACCTGGCCAGCGGCATTGCGTACGATGCGGCCGTAGCCGGTTGGGTTGGCAAGTTCGACAGTTAGAATCGACAAGCCATCCTTGCCGGCCTGCACCAAGCGCTTCAGGCTGGATGCCTTGGTCAGCGGCACATCGCCGTAAAGGACCAGTGTTTGACCTTCACTTGAAATCGCTGGTAGCGCCTGCGCTACCGCGTGCCCGGTGCCGAGTTGCGGCTCCTGTCGAGCCCATGAGATATCGCCCGAATCCAGGGTCGACCGTACCACTTCGCCACCATGGCCAAAAACCACGACCAATTTGCCGGGGGCCAACGAACGTGCGGTATCGATAACATGCTGGGCCAGCGCCTTGCCGGCAACCGGATGCAGGACCTTGGGCAGATTTGAATGCATGCGCTTGCCTTGGCCGGCAGCGAGAATAACGATGTTCATGGCTTTGGTTTCACTTTAGTTGCCGATACGTACTCGGCTGGGTTTAGGCTGTTTTCTTGTCTTCGTGGCCACCGAGAATGTCGCCCAGCACGGTTTTGCCGCGCCCAGAAACTCCCCAGTACATCACATTCTTGTCATTGATTCTGGTTTCGATGACGCCCATGGCTTTCATCACCGTCAGCCGTTGGCTGACGAAATCACGAGCCAGGCCAGTACGTTCGCAAATGGCGGCAAGATTGCCATAGACGAAACTTTCTTCGGCCAAGGCGCGGAGTATTTCGACATCGTTGTAGGAGAGCACTTCGCGCTGCTCAGGCTCCGCCGCCTTGAGGGGTTCAACTTTGGCCGAGAGGGCAATCAAATCATCCCGTTTTTGTTGCTTGAGATGGCCAAGCTCGCGTTTGACCTGATCGAACTGCCCAGTCAGTCGCTGGGCGACATTTTCCATCAGGCGCCGGGATGCGATGACATAAATAAGACAGAAACCGGCAAAAGCAAAAAAATCCACCGGCTTGGTACGTGCGCCTTCAAGCAGTGTGCTGGAAATCATGTTGAGGAAGAGCGGTACGGTCAACGCCGCTACAACGCCTAAAACCGGGTACTTCAGCCAGTCTCTCCGGCCAGATTCTCCAGACCTGTCAGCCAGAAAATAATTGGCTGCACCGCCAAGAACCCCTGCCACCACCATAATGGCCAGGATAAGTAGCATGTGTGCATCAAGCCCGCTGGATGGTGTGGTCACGTGGAAGGCAGCTTGCAATTCAGTCGACATATATTCCCCTGTTTTTCGCTATTTTCCCATGCTCACCGGGGCAAGGCACAAAAAAAGGCCTCACCAGCAGATGCTGGTGAGGCCTTTTTGTTAGCGCATCGCCACTTAACGCGGCAGTGTTGTGCAACCCATCAGGAAGTTATCGACCTCACGGGCACATTGACGCCCCTCGCGAATCGCCCAGACGACCAGCGACTGACCGCGACGCACGTCGCCGGCCGCAAAGACCTTGGCAACATTGGTCGCATAGCAACCCTCCCCATCGGTCGCTGCCTTGGCATTGCCGCGAGAATCCTTTTCGACACCAAAGGCTTCAAGCAAGCTGCCAACCGGGTTGGTGAAGCCCATCGCCAGAAACACGAGGTCGGCCGGCAAATCGAATTCAGAACCCGCGACTTCGACCATCTTGCCGTCCTTCCATTCGACACGAACGGCTTGCAACGCCTTGATGTTCCCCTTGCCATCATCGACCAGCGACTTGGTGGCCACGGCGAAATCACGGGTGCAACCTTCGTCATGCGAGGACGAAGTACGCAATTTGTACGGCCAGTACGGCCAGGTCAGCGCCTTGTTTTCCTGCTCCGGCGGCATCGGCATCAGTTCAAACTGGGTTACCGAGGCGGCGCCATGACGATTGGAGGTGCCGACGCAATCGGAGCCGGTATCGCCGCCACCGATAACGATTACATGTTTACCCTTGGCGTTGATCGGATTGGCTTTGCCGGCCTGAACTTCCTTGTTCTGCGGAATCAGGAATTCCAGAGCGGCGTAGATACCCTTCAGTTCGCGGCCCGGCACCGGTAAATCGCGTGGCACTTCGGAACCGGCGGCAAGAATCACTGCATCGAAATCCTTGCCGAGTTGTTCGGCCGAAACGAAAGTCGTGGCATCGTTGTTGATACCGGCCGGCAGGTCCTTGCTGCCAACCACAACCTTGGTCTTGAAGGTAACGCCCTCGGCTTCCATCTGGGCAATCCGGCGGTCGACCACCGTTTTTTCCATTTTGAAGTCGGGAATGCCGTAGGTGAGCAGACCACCAAGGCGATCGCTCTTCTCGAATACGGTCACCGCATGGCCAACCCGCGCCAACTGCTGCGCGGCAGCCAGGCCAGCCAGGCCGGAGCCGATGATGGCAACTTTTTTGCCGGTCTTGCTCTTCGGCGGTTGCGGTACAACCCAGCCGGACTCCCAGCCCTTGTCGATAATGAAATGCTCGATCGACTTGATACCGACCGGCGCTGCATTGATGCCCAAGGTGCAGGCAGCTTCGCAAGGCGCCGGGCAGATACGGCCGGTGAAATCAGGAAAGTTGTTGGTGGAATGCAGGACTTCCAACGCCTGCTTCCAGTTACCGCGGTAAACCAGATCATTCCAGTCAGGAATGATGTTGTTTACCGGACAGCCGTTATTGCAGAACGGAATACCGCAATCCATGCAGCGTGCGCCCTGGATTTTGGCTTGGTCATCGGACAGGGTGAGAATGAATTCCTTGTAATGCTTCAGGCGGTTCTCGACCGGCTCGTAGGCCTCGGAGAGACGCTCGAACTCCATGAACCCGGTTGGCTTGCCCATTATGCAGCCTCCTTCTGTGCAGCAGCGGCCATCTCGGTGAGTGCCCGCTTGTACTCGTGCGGATAAACTTTGACGAATTTCTCGCGGTAAGCATCCCAATTGGCCAGGATGGTCTTGGCAATGGCGCTGCCAGTGTATTCAGCGTGATGAGTGATGAGATCCTTGAGTTGGAGTTCATCAGCCATGCCGCGATGCAGGGGCTCGCCAGCGGCGTGACGATTGGCCGGCAGGACTTTTTCAAGCGCTACCTGAGCCAGGTTGCAGCGATGCTTGAAGCTGCCGTCTTCGTCCAGCACATAGGCGATGCCGCCGGACATACCCGCCGCAAAGTTGCGGCCTGTCATCCCGAGCACAGCCACCGTACCACCGGTCATATATTCGCAACCGTGGTCGCCAACACCCTCGACCACCGCCGTACCGCCGGAGTTACGCACGCAGAAACGCTCGCCACCGACGCCGGCGAGGAATGCCTGGCCCGCAATGGCGCCGTACATGACGGTATTGCCGACAATAATGTTTTCCTGCGTGTTGCCACGGAAATCAGCGCTCGGCTTGATGATGATGCGACCACCGGACAGCCCCTTGGCGACGTAGTCATTGCCTTCACCCGTCAGTTCCAGCGTCACCCCCTTGGCCAGGAAGGCGCCAAAGCTTTGGCCGGCAGTACCGGTCAATTTGACGTGAATAGTGTCATCCGGCAGACCGGCATGGCCGTAACGACGTGCCACTTCGCCCGACAGCATGGCGCCACAGGTACGATTGACGTTGATGATCGACGTTTCGATCTGTACCTTCTGACCTTTTTCAAGAGCCTGCTTGGCTTGTGCGATTAATTTGTGGTCAAGTGCCTTGGCCAGACCATGGTCCTGATCTTCAATTTGGTGACGCGGTTCGTCAGCAGGAACATTCGGCTGATAGAAGATCTTCGAGAAGTCCAGACCCTTGGCTTTCCAGTGATCGATACCCGGGCGCATGTCGAGCAGATCGGCACGACCGATCAGGTCGTCAAACTTGCGAATCCCCAGCTCAGCCATGATTTCGCGTACTTCTTCAGCGACGAAGAAGAAATAGTTCACCACGTGTTCCGGCTGGCCAGTAAAGCGCTTGCGCAGCTCGGGATCTTGCGTCGCAACGCCGACCGGACAGGTATTAAGGTGGCACTTGCGCATCATGATGCAACCTTCAACAATCAGCGGCGCGGTCGCGAAACCGAATTCATCAGCCCCCAGCAGTGCACCGATCACGACGTCACGTCCGGTCTTCATCTGACCATCCACTTGGACGCGAATGCGGCTGCGCAGGCGGTTGAGTACCAGCGTTTGCTGGGTTTCAGCCAGACCAAGTTCCCACGGTGTACCGGCATGTTTGATCGAAGATTGCGGCGAAGCACCAGTACCACCGTCAAAGCCGGCGATTACCACGTGATCAGCCTTGGCCTTGGCGACACCAGCAGCA